>JACIWR010000089.1 GCA_014360845.1 Anaerolineae bacterium | reverse complement strand
CTCTCGCTTGAACTCATCTGTGTACGTTCGTCTGGTCTTTGTCATTTGTCTCCCTCCGAAAAGTATTATACTCGTAGCTTATCTCTTTGTCCACTTTTTCGGGGGAAGATCACAGCGGCACGTTCTGCACGGCGTGGATCGAGATTCGCAAGCAGCGGCCCCTCAGCTTCCTGTTGCCCGCGTTCGACAAGGAAGCCGGTAGATGAGAAAAGTGTTGTACATCCTGAGCGAACTGAGCGACGCGGACGTGGAGTGGATGATCGCCCACGGGCGACGGGAGCGGCGGCCCGCCGGGTCGGTGCTCATCCAGGAAGGCGGCTCGATCGAGTCGTTATACATCTTGCTGGATGGACAACTCGTGGTGTCAGTGGGGACGTCGGGGCGCGAGTTGGCCCGCCTGAGCGCCGGAGAGGTCGTCGGCGAGGTCTCTTTTGTGGACCTGCGCCCGCCGTCCGCGACGGTCAAGGTGACAGAGGACGCACTGCTGCTGGTCATCCCGCGCGACGAACTGAATGCCAAGCTGCAATCCGACGATGGCTTTGCGGCCCGGTTCTATCGGGCGCTGGCCGTCTTTTTGGCCTATCGCCTGCGCGACACGGTGGCCCAGCTCGGCTATGGCGAGGAGCGGCAACCGTTCTACCACGAAGAGGACGAGCTGGACCCCAACGTGCTAGACAAAGTGTATCTCGCCGGGCAGCGTTTTGCCCGCATCCTCAAACGGCTAGGCAACCCGCCCACGGACTCGCGACCTGCGGGATGGTAGCTCCCTCCAGCGAATGAGTGTTTCGAGATGGCAACTCCCTCCTTCCAGCGACTGTATTCCCGTCTGAGAGCAACAATCCGACCGGCGCGGCGCGTGCGAACGCCGACCGTGCTGCAAATGGAGAGCGTGGAGTGCGGCGCGGCGGTGCTGGCCATCGTACTGGGCTACTATGGCCGCTTTGTCTCCCTGGAAGAGCTCCGCGCCGCCTGCGGCGTCTCGCGGGACGGGAGCAAGGCGAGCAACATCATCAAGGCAGCCCGCCGTTATGGCCTCAAGGCCAGGGGGTTCAAGAAGGAGCCGGGGGCGCTGCGTGCCCTTCCCCTGCCGATGGTCGTCTTTTGGAATTTCAACCACTTCGTGGTCGTGGAGGGGTTTGGCGAGGAACGGGTCTATTTGAACGACCCCGCCGCTGGGCCGAGGGTAGTCTCTGCCCAGGAGTTCGACCAGTCCTTCACCGGCGTGGTCCTGACCTTTGAGCCAGGGCCGGATTTTGAAAAGGGCGGGGAGAAGCCCAGCCCGATCAAAGCCCTGAGGAGGCGGCTGACCGGGTCGCAAGAAGGGCTGGCTTATGTGGTGCTGGCGGGACTGGCGCTGGTGGTCCCCGGACTGATCATCCCCACCTTCAGCCGGGTCTTTGTGGATAATTACCTGGTGGAGGGGATGACGGGTTGGATCGCTCCCCTGCTCCTGGGGATGGCGCTGACCGCCGCCATGCGGGCCGGTCTGACCTGGTTGCAGGCATATTACCTCCTGCGGCTGGAGACCAGACTGGCCCTGACCACGTCGAGCCGCTTTCTGTGGCATGTCCTGCGTCTGCCCATCGAGTTCTTCACCCAGCGGTATGGCGGCGAGATCGGTGCACGGGTGGCCATCAACGACCGGGTGGCCCAGTTGCTGTCGGGCGAACTGGCCACCGCCATCATCGGCGCGATGCTGGTCCTCTTCTACGCCCTTCTGATGTTTCAATACGACGTCGTTCTGACCCTGATCGGCATGCTGATCGCCGCCCTGAACCTGATCGGATTGAGATACGTCGCCCGCAAGCGCGTGGACGGCCATCAGAAGCTGCTCCAGGAAGGGGGCAAGCTGATGGGCGCCGCTATGAGCGGCTTGCAGACCATCGAAACCCTCAAGGCCACCGGACGCGAGTCCGATTTCTTCGCCCGCTGGTCCGGTTACCACGCCAAGATGGTAAACGTGGAGCAGCGGCTGGGCCTTTTCTCCCAGGTGCTGGAAGTGCTGCCGCCCTTTTTGAACGGGATGAACACGTTGGCGATCCTAGTCATCGGGGGGCTGCGGATCATGGAAGGCCAACTGAGCATGGGCGAGCTAGTCGCCTTCCAGACGCTGATGACAAGCTTCCTGGCCCCCATCAACCAGTTGGTCCGGCTGGGCGGCAGGCTGCAGCAGGCCGAGGGGGATATGCGCCGGCTGGACGACGTGCTCCTTCACGCTCCCGACCCCCAGGTAGACCGGGTGATCCCCAACTGGACGGCGATGGCCAAGCTGTCAGGCCACGTGGAGCTGCGCAACCTGACCTTCGGCTACAACCGGCTCGAGCCGCCCCTGATCGAAAATTTCAGCCTGCGCCTGGAACCCGGGGCCCGTGTCGCCCTGGTGGGCCGGACGGGGAGCGGGAAATCCACCCTCGCCAGGCTGGTGGCCGGGCTGTACGAACCCTGGTCAGGCGAGATTCTCTTCGATGGCCGGCCCCGCGACCAGATTCCCCGCAGCGTGCTGACCAACTCGCTGAGCATGGTGGACCAGGAAATTTTCCTCTTCGAAGGTTCTGTGCGGGAGAATTTGACCCTGTGGGACGCGACCGTCCCTGAGACGGCCATCATCCAGGCGGCCAGGGACGCGCTGATCCACCAAGACATCTCGGCCAAAGCGGCCGGGTACGACTATTGGGTGGAGGAGGGGGGGCGTAACTTCAGCGGTGGGCAGCGCCAGCGGCTCGAAATCGCCCGCGCCCTGGTCGGAGACCCCACCATCCTGGTGCTGGACGAGGCCACCAGCGCGCTGGACCCTCAGACGGAAAAGCGCATAGACGACAACCTGCGGCGCAGAGGCTGCACCTGCCTGATCATCGCCCACCGCCTGAGCACGATCCGGGATTGCGACGAGATCATCGTGCTTGAACAGGGCCGGGTAGTCCAGCGCGGCACGCATGAGGAACTGATCCAAGTCAAGGATGGCCCCTACGCCCGCCTGATCGAGGCAGAAGCCCCGGTGGAGTATCGGCACTGATGACCAAGACGCAGACCCCCAGCGAGCGTTGGCCGCTCGAACTGTGCGCCGAGTCGGGTCGGCTTCTCCACACCGACCGCCGGCGGCCGATCCTGCTGGACGACCGCCGGATGGTCTGGATAGTCTGTGTGGGATGGGTGGATGTTTTCGCCGCCTCGGCCCGGGGGGAGGGGAGGCGCCATCATCTCTTCCGCGTCGAGGCCGGTCAGGCCCTCTTTGGAATGGATTGCGATGACTGCGAGGTGGTTCTCCTGGCGGTCGGGGGACCAGATACCCAACTGGTGCAGGTGAGCCGTTCGCGGCTCCAGGCGCTTGGACGCCAGTCTGCGGAGGAGGTGGTCGCCCTGATTGACCGATGGGTCAGTCAGCTCTCCACGGCGGTCGCCCGCCAGTTGCCCCCCAAGGAAAGCAGGCAACTGGCGCCGGTCGAAGCGCTCTCTCTGGAAGACGGTCAGACGGTCCGGGCCGAGAGAAACGTCCTCTGGGTCAGGCCTCTGGAGGGGCGTCTGCAGTGGATGGGTGTGCCAGCGCTGCCCCTGGCCTCGGACGGCTTTTATCCACTCCTAAGCCCCACCTGGCTGCAATCGATCGGCGGGGGTCGGCTCTGCGCAGTGGACACCGAGACGTTCATCCGGCAGGACCCCACCTGGGCCGGTCTGGACCGCTTTCACCGGCTGGTGCTTGATGGCATCGCTTTGAAGGCGGCTCAGGCGGAGCAGGCCGAACAGGAGCACCTGAGGGCCAGGGCAGAGGCGAAGCAGTGGGCAGTCGAGGGTGCCCTTGACCGGCTTACAGCCGTCCTGCGGGCCGAGCCGTCCCTCCCCTTTGTCGGCGCGGAGGAGGGCCGAGTGGACCCGTTGCTGGCAGCCTGCCACCTGGTAGGCCAGGCCCTAGGTCTGAAGGTGCGGCCATCCCCCAACGCCAGAGGGGACCCCCTCAAAAATATCGCCATGGCGTCCATGTTTCGCGTGCGCCAGGTAGCGCTCCGGGGGGAGTGGTGGCGCACCGACAACGGCCCTTTGCTCGCCTATCAGGATGGCCAGCCCGTGGCGCTCCTGCCGATCTCGCCCCGCAGCTACGAGTTGGTCAATCCGCTGGCCCAGACTCGAACGCCGGTGACCGCCCAGGTGGCCGCGTCGCTCGCCCCCCTGGCCCACGTCTTTTACCGCCCTTTTCCCGATCGCCCCCTCACTGTCCCGGACCTGATCCGCTTTGGCTTTCAGGGGGCCAGAGGCGACTTGTTGATGGTCGCTCTCATGGGAACCGCCGCCGGTGTGCTAGGGCTGGTCGTCCCGCTGGTGACCGGCGTTCTTTTTGATAGCGTCATCCCCGGCGCAGAGCGGGGGCAGCTCTGGCAGGTCGGTCTGGCGCTGTTTGTCGGCATCCTGGCGGCCTCTCTGTTCCAGATCGTCCAAAACATCGCCGTGCTGCGCCTGGAGGGGCGATGGGATCGCTCCATCCTGGCCGCCGTCTGGGACCGGCTGCTGCGGTTGCCCGTCTCTTTTTTCCGTCGCTACTCGTCGGGCGACCTGGCGGAGCGGGCGATGGGGATCGACCTGATCCGGCGCACCCTCTCGGGAACGGTCATTTCCTCTTTCCTGGCGAGCCTCTTTGCGCTGTTCAGCTTCGGCCTGCTCTTCTACTACGACGTGAGTCTAGCCTGGGTCGCAACCGGCCTGGTCCTGGTCTCCACCGTTGTCACCGTCGCGTCCGGGCTCCTCCAGATGCGCCATCAAAGGACCCTGACCGATCTCCAGGGGCGTATTTCGGGCATGATTCTGCAATTCGTCACTGGCATCGCCAAGTTGCGGACGGCTGGTGCCGAGGGCCGGGCCTTTGCCCTGTGGGCCAGAGCGTTCAGCACCCAGAAGAAAGCCACCTTCGAGGCTAGGAGCGTGGCGAACAGCCTGACGGTTTTCAACGCGGTCTACCCGGTTCTGACCTCGATGGCGATCTTTGCCATGGTCGCCTTGAGCAAAGACCGGGCGGGGCTATCCACCGGTGACTTTCTGGCCTTCATCACGGCCTTCGGCCAGTTCACCGCCGCCAGCCTGGCCGCCAGCTCGGCTTTGATCTCGACGCTCAACATCGTCCCCATCTACGAACGCGCCCGGCCCATTCTGCAGACTCTGCCGGAGGCCGACCTGGCCAAGTTCGACCCCGGCGACCTGAGCGGCGAAATCGAGGTCAGTCACGTGGTCTTCAGGTATCGAGAAGACGAACCGTTGGTGCTTCGGGATGTCTCGCTGCACGTGGGGGCGGGCAAGTTCGTGGCTATCGTCGGCCCGTCGGGTTGCGGCAAGTCAACGCTGATACGGCTCTTGCTCGGCTTCGAGACGCCGCTGGCGGGCGCCATCTATTACGACGGGCAGGACCTGGCCGGGCTGGACGTGGAAAAGGTACGCCATCAACTCGGCGTGGTGCTCCAGAACGACCGATTGAGCGCGGGAGACATTTTCACCAACATCGTCGGTTCGTTGCCTCTGACGATAGAGGACGCCTGGGAAGCAGCGCGCATGGTCGGCCTGGACGAGGACATCGCCCAGATGCCGATGGGGATGCACACGGTGATCAGTGAGGGGGGCGGCACGCTATCCGGCGGACAGCGGCAACGCTTGCTCATCGCCCGCGCCATCGTCAACAAGCCCCGCATCCTCTTTTTCGACGAAGCCACCAGCGCGCTGGATAACCAGGCCCAGGCCATCGTCAGCGAGAGTCTGGAGCGCCTTCAGGCGACCCGGTTCGTGGTCGCCCACCGGCTCAGCACCATCGTCAACGCCGACCGCATCTTCGTCCTCGACGGCGGGCGGATCGTCCAGAGCGGCACGTATGAAGAGCTGATGGGTCAGGAAGGGCTGTTTGCAGAGCTGGCCAGGCGGCAGCTTATGTGAGGGAGAGAACATGTCCAACTTCACAGGACTTATGCGGTCCCATCAGGCTTCAACCACGGAGGCACAGAGGGCGCGGAGTCTCACAAATTCTTTAGGCTTTCTCAGTGCCTCTCTGTGTCCCCCGTGTCTCCGTGGCTTCCTTCTATCGCGGATGCGTAACTCCCGTAAGCTCATGCTTCTGTGTTTGGCGTCGCTCATCCTGTTGCTCGCCAGCGCGTGCGGAAGCGAGCGCACGATAGCCGAGGAGCGTGCCTACCGGGCGGCGCATTCGCAGGGCGACATCCTCATCGGCGTCGCGGCGGACCCCAACGGCTGGATGTGGAAGGGCATCCAAATGGCCGTCGAGGAGATCAACGGCGCAGGAGGGATACTCGGTCGGCAGGTGCAGGTCGTCCAGGCCTATGACGAGTCGTCGGCGACCCGGGCCAAGCTCGTGGCCCAACAGTTCGCCAGCAACCCAGACATCGTTGCCGTGATCGGGCACTGGGGCTCGGACATGGCCATCGCGGCCTCAGCCACCTACGAGTTTGCGGGGCTTTTGATGCTCTGCCCTGCGGCGACCAGCCCCAAGCTGACTCAACAGGGCTTCAAACTGGTGTTCCGTATCAGCCCTTCCAACGAACAGGTCGGGCCACAACTGGCGCGTTTCGCCGCCAGTCAGGGATACAAGCGCATGATGATCGTATCTGCCAAGGATGCCTACGGCCGCGGCCTGGGCAACGTCTTTGAGATGCAGGCCGGCAAGGTGGGCATCACGATTGTGGACCGGGTATCCTACGCGGACGGCGAGACCGATCTGGGGCAGTTCCTGGGCCACTGGAACGAGCTGGACTTCGACGCTATCTTTGTGGCTGGGACGATCCCAGAGGTGGCCTATCTTGTCCAGCAGGCGCGGGCGATGGGGATCACGCAGCCGATCCTGGGCGGCGAGGGACTGGCCACCGATGACCTCATGAAGATCGCCGGGGAAGCCGCCGAGGGGACCCTTGCGACCACCTACTTTCACCCCGACGATCCCCGGCCGGAGGTGCAACGGTTCAGGGCCAGCTTTGAGGCACGGTATGGCGTTACGCCCGAGGTCTGGGCGGCGCAGGGGTACGACGCGGTTTATCTGCTAGCCTACGCGATGGAGACGGCCGGTTCGACGGTTCCAACAGAGGTGGCGGACGCACTGCGTAGGGTAAGGGGCTGGCCCGGGGTCACCGGTCCCCACTCTTTCCAGGAAAATGGCGACGTGGTGGATAAGCCCATCGTGTTGATCACTGTACGGAACGACGCGTTTGAGTATTACAGCGGTTTGGGTGAATGAAGCGAATCCCTTTCTGTCGTTGAGCACCACGTCGTCCAGTTTCAACGCGCAGACCTCGGAGACACGCAATCCGGCGTCCAAGAGCAAAGCCAGCAGGGCCTTGTCGCGCCGGGCGCGGACCAGGGCCGGATGGTGGGGATCACCGGGGGGCTGTTGTTGTCAATCAAAAACAGGCGGGGCCGGGGCGAAGGAAGGAAGAAGGAGGAGAGGCGGGCGGGGTCGAAGAGATCGGTCCAACCCTCGCCCGGTGGCTCAGACCAGTCGGGGTGGGCCAGGAGGCCGGTCTGCACCCCGGCATAGAGGTCAACGCCGCCGGCGCGGGGGCCGGCGATGCTGTCTACGCGGTGGATGGTGATGGGCTTGCCGCCGAAGATTCCGGCGGCGGCAGCCTGGATGAGGGCCTGTCCGGTCTGCACCAGGAGAGATGCACGGTCGTGCGCCTCTGCTCGTTTATCGGTCATGGCTTTGCTCCATTTCCGGTCGGGCCAGCCACAGCTCGGGGACCAGGCAACCGCCCACGGGGACAACGGCGATGTGATCATCGCCGTTGAGAGCAGCTCTCACCGCCTCGGCCCAGGTGGGGTGGCAGACCACCACCCAGGGTGGTTCCCCAAACTGCTTATGGAAGGCGTCCAAGGCCCAGGCCAGGACTTGATCCGGGGTCAGGTCGGGTACTTTCTGGCCCGGGCTGCCGGGACGGAAGACGTAGTGGACGAGATGGGTCTTGTGGTTGGCTATAGTCTGCTCATCTTGTTGATCGGTCTCGGTCAACAACTCTTCCAGGCTCAGCTGCTCACTGTGGGTGAAGCGGTCGAGGATGCTCATGGTGGCGTTTCTTCTTTCTCCACCGATGGACAAAACCTCCCGCAGTGCGAGAGGTTTGTTTCCCCACCCCATCGCCAAGCCGCCAGACCCTGTGCCAGCAGCAGACGGCTTGCCGGCCCCACCCCATGCACCAGCCCCGTCGCGGACGGGGCAGGGGGGATGTTTCGTTGTCAAGCAAGATGCGGGTATATTATAGCATAGTTTCGTACAGATGTCAAATCCGTACGAAACTAATTACCAAAAAAGCGGACCGAAAGTCCGCTTTCGCGAAGGTTGGTATAAACCTTCAGGCTGGCTGCTGTGCCTGAAGGTGCTCAATTGTTCGCTTCAAGACCCACCCTGCCTTAACAGAGGACTGTAGTTCCTCATATGCTCGCTTGAAAATATCGGAAACAAGCTTCACGTCGGCCTCATCAAGGAGTAAAAGCCGCCGTCGGCGTTCAATCACGCGGATGTATCCCGCATCTGCCCATCGGCTGAGGTTGGCATGACTGACTCCGTATTGCTCAGCCGCCTCAGTGACACGAATGGGACGTCCCCGCAGATGCTCATACTGCTCCGGCTTTATCTCATCCAAGATCATCCTGACAGCAGTCGCGTTATCCACTGTTTGAACAGTGATCACGGCAGTACCCTCCTCGTTATGCACTGCCCTGATTATACCATCCCTGACCAGCCGTGTCAAAGCATCTCTGCTGACACCGTATTTCCGCGCTGCCTCGGAGAGGGTGAGATAGGACTGGAGTTCAGTCATGGCTCGGCTCCTACACGCAAAAAGCTCCCGACTTGAATGGACGGGAGCTTTTGTCGTCCGCGGGCGGGTGCTCCCGCCCCTGCGATAAGTTAAGTAGTGAGCCGTGCAGGACTCGAACCTGCAACCGAGTGATTAAGAGTCACCTGCTCTGCCAAATTGAGCTAACGGCCCACACAACTTCAACGACCACTATTATACTCAGTTTCCGTTATCGCGCAAGTCCACCCCGCTGAGTATCCTCCCAGTACTGGGGTGTGCTTCGGTTTGGGGCAAGTTTGCGCCCCCACGGTGGCTTTCCTCGACGTAGCGGCGGGCGGCCCTTCGGCGGGGCTCAGGACAGGCCCTTCGTCAGGGCTCAGGACAGGCCCCTGCCCGCCGTAGGCCGACACCCTTCGCTTTCACTCAGGACGCAGCAGCGGTCGGCCGCTACGGTGAACAATCTGCCTCGAAACTGACGCACACCTCCCAGTACTTTATGTTTATGCAAATTCTGTCATTTATGGTATAATATAAAATGTTTAAAGAAATCCCCCTTGTTTTGAACCGGCGGCGCCGGCTGGACTCGCACTCCACTTTCTCTCTTGCAAGGAGAACACCGTGCAGGACAACGGCCTGTGGCAAGAACTGGATACGCGGACAACGCGCCCCTCAATATCGAATACGGCCCTGTGGCAAGAATTGGACAGGCATGCCGAGCGCCGACCTCCGCACACCCCACCCTTTTGGAACGAGCTGCAAGAAAAAGGCGATCCCATTCACTTCCGCCCGCGCGTGCGTAAGGAAACCATTGTCCGCCGCCTGGCAAGCCACACCAGCCGTTACTACGTACTCAAAAACCCCCAGGCCCACACTTACCTCCGCCTGGCAGAGCACGAGTTCTTCTTGTGGCGGCTCATGGATGGCACCCGCTCCCTCAGCGCCCTGATGACCGCTTATTTCCAGAAATATCGCGCGTTGGCCATTAGCCTTGTTTCCAGCCTGGTGGACGGTCTACGCGAACAGCATTTCCTCACCGCCAAGCCGGTCAAAGTATATGAGCAGGCCCAGAAAGCCTTGGACCGACGACGCGCAGAACATTGGAGCGAACGGGTTATTCACGTCTTCACCGGTAAGGAGTTCGCCATTACCGGGCTGGATAAGCCCGTTACGACCGCGTATCGAGTCGGGGGGTGGCTGCTCTTCACCAAACCGGCCCTGCTGCTCTCTGCCTCCATCGCCCTGATGGGGCTGATCTGCTTCTTTCTAGCCCTGCGCCAAGGGACCTTCACCCTGTTGAAGAGCGGTAACTCTCTTACCTTGGGCCTCATCCTCCTCTGGCTGGCCAATTTTCTGACCATATTCCTCCACGAAGGCGCCCACGCCCTGACCACCAAACACTACGGGCGCGAGGTCCATCGGGGCGGCTTCATGCTCTACTATGGCCTGCCGGCCTTCTTCGTGGACACTATGGACATCTGGATGGAAGACAAAGGCCCACGCCTGGCCGTCTCTGCCGCTGGCACCGTCTCCGACCTGATCGTCGGAGGGGCCTGTTCGATGCTGGCTTATGCCTTCCCGCAGTGGGCCCTTAGCCCGTTGTTGTACAAGCTCGCTTTCACCGCCTACCTGGGTGTGCTTTTCAACCTCAATCCTCTCCTGGAACTGGACGGCTATTTCCTGCTCGTGGACTGGCTGGAAATACCGATGCTGCGCCAGCGCTCGCTCAACTTCGTGCGCACAGAACTGTGGCACAAAGGGTATGCCTGGTTACAAAGCAAAGGATTGCTGGCGGCCCCCACCAACCCAGACCAAGCCCAGGCACAGACCGCCAACGCCTCCTTCACCCGCGAGGAACGAATTTTCACCGTCTTCGGCCTGCTCAGCGCAGCTTACACCGTCATCGCTCTCTGGTTAGCCGTATACTTCTGGCAGAAACAACTTGGCCGCGTAGTCTCCGAACTGTGGACCCAAGGCGGGCTGGGCCGGGTGGTAGTAATCCTGATCGGGGGCGCGCTGCTCATAGCTGGCGGCTGGGCACTTGGCTCCCGACTGGTGCGCTTCATCGGTGAGGCCGCCCACTGGCTGGCCCGCCAGCACATCCTGGAACGCGACCGTCTGGTGACGGGGTTATCCGCGGCTTTCCTGACCCTTCTCCTGGGAGCAACCGTCACCCTGCCCGCCCCCTGGCGCTGGGGCTACTTGCTCGTTCTAACCTTCCTGCTGAACCTGGTGGCTTTGGGTGCAGCCCTGATTACCACGCGCTACTACACCGGGTCTGCCTTCCAGGGCGTATTCCTGACCTTAAGCGCCACTATGCTTCTGCTCTTACCCGTCCACGGCCTGCGAGCTCTGGGAGTGTGGTACATCATCGAACCGCCCTGGCCGACGGTGGTCTTCGTGCTGAACAAGCTCGCCCTTCTCACCCTGCCGCTCGCCGCCTTCCTGGCCTTTCGACGCACCGGTCTGACCCTGGTCACCGCCGGGGAAAAGACTATCATGCTCCTCCTCTTCGCTCTGGCCCACATCGCCATCCTGCCCGCCGTGCTATGGTCAGCGCAAACGGGCTTGGCGGCGAGGGACCTGCTGGGACTCATCGCCCCCTACAGCGCCATCATAGGACTCACCCTGCTGATTCCCATCCTGTTCGCTTTCTCCGATTCGCGCTTCGGCCCGGGTTGGGACTTCCTGATGATCTCTTTGGCCCTTTGGGTAAGCGCTGACCTGCTGCGCGTGTACGCGCCCACCTACCCCCAATTCTACGCCGTGGTCTACATACTAAACGCCCTGGCCGTCGGCGGGCTAGCCTGCGGTTGCACCCTGATCTATCTGGCCCATTTGCGCACCGCGTACCGCCGCCAGGAATGGCCTCTGATCGAAGCCCTTAGCGACCAGGAAAGGCTGCGCGACGCCTTTGCTCACTTCTACGCCGCCCTCTTCGCCCAATTCCGGGAGGTGTACGGCTGGCGACTGGCCCAGATCATAGACGACCAATTGGACATCATGGCCGTCACCGCCAACTGGGGCGTGATGGTGGACCGGGGGCAAATTCGCGACACCCTCCCTCTGGATAGCATCACCATCGCCGACCAGGCTGCCCGCTACGAAGAGGTTCTCAACTACACTGTCGGCATGATGGACGATTCGGCGGGCAGACCATTCCTGCGCCGCGCGATCCAGGGCGCTCACGATGGGTTGCCCTGGCAAGAGCGAGAAGTGCTCAGCCGTCACCTGCTGCAACGCACCCCCTGGGGAGCAGACCTCTCCCAAGACTTCGAGAGCACCGCCGACGATTACCGCTACCTGCTACGAGCGATGCCCCTCCTGGCCGACGCCGATGACGCTGACATCGAGGCCCTTGTCGCCGCAGTGCGCACTCTGCGCGTAAAAGCGGGCCGGGCCTTCGCTCACCAGGGACGCAGTGGCGACCGCTTCTTCCTCGTGCGTTTCGGCGAGGTCGAAATCTGGCAGCGCGATGAGCAAGGCGAAGAACACCTCATCGCCGAGTTGCACCGTGGTGATTACTGCGGCGAATACGCCCTTCTGCGCGGCGAGCCATACCCCGCCACTTACCGCGCCGCTGTGGACAGCGAATTGCTGGTCCTGGCCAAAGAAGATTTCAACCGCCTGATCAAAAAGCGCTTCCAACTAGGCACTCAGATGCAACAAGCCGCCGAAGTCGTGTCCCTGCTGAACCAGATGCCCATTTTCTCCGGATTGACTCACACCCAAATCAGGCAACTGGCCCGCAAATTCCAACGGCGTGAGGTCCAACCCAGAGAAGTGCTCATCACCCAGGGCATGCCCAACGACACGTTCTTCGTGATTCTGCGGGGCACTCTCACCGTCATCGGCGAGCGCGGTACACCTCAGGAGAAAATCCTGGCCCACCTGGGGGCGGGGGAATTCTGCGGGGAGATCGGCCTGCTGTTGGATCAGCTACCCATCGCCACGGTCATCGGCGGCGAAGAAGGAGCG
>JACIWR010000088.1 GCA_014360845.1 Anaerolineae bacterium | reverse complement strand
GAAGGTTGTGCCGTAACAATGGAAGAAACAGCCGTTCGTATCCGCCGATTGCCTATAGCATAAACAGAGGCCCCTGATGGTTGAGCTCAACTTACACTCGTTTCTTCTTCCTGGCTCCCCGATCGAACGAGTAGCTCGTTTCGTGCGCGAGCAGGGTATTGAAGCGTACCTGGTCGGCGGTTGCGTCCGTGATGCGCTGCTGGGCCGTTCCAGCCGCGATTTTGATTTCGTCGTCCTGGGGCGGGCATTGCCCCTCGCCCGCCGCGTGGCCAATCGCTTCGGCGTTGCCTTCTACGCCCTGGATGCCGAGCGCGACACGGGGCGGGTGATCTTTGGCGGCGAGGCGGAGGAGCCTTTCTACGTGGATTTCGCCTCGGCGCGGGGAGGCAGTCTGCTGTCTGACCTGGCTCTCCGCGATTTCACCGTCAACGCCATCGCCGTCCGCCTGGATGACGGGCAGTTAGTGGACCCTTGCGGCGGGCGTGCGGATTTGGATGCCTGCGTCTTGCGCGCCGTTTCCGACCGCGTTTTCCACGACGACCCGCTGCGCATGCTGCGCGGGGTGCGTCTGGCGGCGGAACTGGGCTTTGAGATGGAACCGCGCACCGAGAAGCTGCTGCGTCAGGCCGTGCCTCTGCTGGCTGAGGTATCGGCCGAGCGGGCCCGCGATGAGTTTTGCAAAGTGTTGAGCCTGCCCGGGGCGGCGGAGAGCCTGGAGCGCCTCTCCGAGTTGGGGCTGCTGAGCGTTCTGCTGCCGGAGGTGGAAGCCCTGCGCCAGGTGACCCAATCGGCGCCCCATTACTTCTCCGATGCCTTTACGCATACCCTCGAGGCCGTGCGCTGGGCGGAGGTGATTATCGCCACTTTGCAGCGGGGACAGGAAACGTGTCTCGCGACCCTGGGGCTGTCGTCGTTGCGTCGCTTTCCGCTGGAAACGCATCTGGCCCAATGCGTTTCCGCCGAGCACTCCCGGGCGACTTTGCTCAAGCTCTCCGCTTTGCTCCACGATGTGGGTAAACCGGCCACGCGCACCGTCGAGCCGGATGGGCGCGTTCGTTTCTTGTCTCACGAGAAGCACGGTGCTCGTCTGGCGGGACAGGTTCTCACCCGTATGCGGTTCAGCGTGCGGGAGGTGCGTCTGGTGCAGACGGCGGTGGCCAATCACATGCGCTCTATGTTCATGTCCGCGCGGCGGTTCCCCAGTCGGCGGGAGATTTATCGCTTTTTCCGCGACACGGGGGAGTTCGGGGTGGACACGGCTCTCCTGGCCCTGGCCGACCATCGCGCTGTGTGGGGAGCGGGGCTCCAGCCGGAGCGCTGGGCGCATCTGACAGAGGTTGTCACCCTGCTGCTGACTCACTGGTACGAGCGACGGGAGCAGACCGTTGACCCGCCGAGACTGATCAGCGGGCGTGATTTGATGGCGTACTTTGGGCTGAAAGAAGGGCCGCGCATCGGTGAGCTGCTGGAGGCGGTGCGCGAGGCGCAGGTCGCGGGCCAGGTGCGTACCCGTGAGGAGGCACTGGATTGGGTGGCGCAGATTCTGGATAGATAGGCGTCCCTGCTCTCCCCGCTCTCGCGGAGTTGCGCTCCGCGGGCGCGCGAGCTGCATCGGGCGGGCGGTCACGGACCCCTCACTGTGTGAGGGGCTTGCTCTCCCTGAATTCTCTGATCTCGCAGAGTTGCACTCCGCGGGCGCGCGAGACGACGCTACTTTTTACCGAAGATTTTGACCAGGGCGCGGGTGATGTGGAACACTCCCCAGGCGGCGAGAGCTATGCCGGCCAGGGCGACCCGCCCCTCGTCCACAATGGGTTCCACCCACGCTTTCTCCGGTGTGACCACCAGCACGGCAACGGGTCGGGTTTTCAACCCGCCACCGGCGCCGCCTCCCGCGCCGGTGTCCTCTTTGCCCTCCTCGCCTGGTGTGGTACCCTCCCCGAACCCCACACCAAAGCCATACGAGACTTGAGCGATGGGGATGATAGTCCTCTCGCCCACCGTCTGCGGCTGGCCGAAAACGGCGTTCGCCTGGGCATTTTCTCGCAAGCTGTCAACGGTGTTGAAAAGTTTGTCTATTGCTGACATGGTCGTAAATCCTTTCTAGCAGGTCTTAGTTGCCTTTTCACTTCCGCCCTCGCTCGACCAGGCGCACAAGCAGCGCCAGGAGCAGCGGCAGGGCCAGAGCTACCGCCAGCAAAGTCAGCAGTATCTCCTGTGTCCTATCGCGGATGGGGATGCGTCGCGTGCCGGTGGGCGTCTTCTCCAAGACGGCCAGGGGCCGCAGTTGGACTGCGCCCACCCCCCATCCGGCAAAGTAGCGGGTACCCACCATGCCCCTGCGCTGGGCCAGGGATGTGATGCGCACCACAGGGGTCAGCCGCCGCTCGCCGACGGTGATGGTCTTGCCGTGCACAGTGCGTGTTTCCAGCGCTCCCAGCTTCGTGTGGGGCTCTCTCAGGCGATCATGGGTGGGTGTGGCAGGTGGTTGCGCCATTTCTCTCTCCTCTCCACAGGAAGATGTTAATCACGTGTTTCAGCTACAAGCCGCTCCAAGGGCCCGTGGCCCGACGCGGATGCTCTCCTCTCCATATCAATCAACAATGTAGGGGCGAACCCTTGCGGTCGCCTGGGTGGGCAGGTGCAAGACCTGCCCCTACCCCAAATTATTCGGATGTTCATGGACGAGCTGGTGGACGGCTACCACCTGGCCCCCGCGCAGAAAGACCCGCGTCACACGGGGCAGGATGCTGGTCGTCACCTCGTAGTTGATGGTCTGCGCCCAGCGAGCCACTTCCTCGACGGTGATCTCCGCCTCCCCCTGTCGTCCGAAGATGACCACCTCATCGTCCTGGCATACATTAGGAATCTCACTCGCGTCCACTACAAACTGGTCCATGCATACCCGGCCCACGATGGGCGCGCGCTGGCCGTGGATGAGCACCGCGCCCTTGTTGGAGAGGATGCGGTGGTAGCCGTCCCCGTAGCCCATCGGCACCAGGGCGACCCGGGTGGGGCGCGTGGTGGTGTAGGTGCAGCCATAACTGATGCTGGCGCCGGCGGGCAGAGTGCGCACGCGGGCCACCCGGCTTTTGAGGGCCATGGCCGGGCGCAGGGGAACGGCTGGCTCTACCTCGTCCGAGGTGCGGAGGCCGTACAGGGCAATGCCACAGCGCACCATGTCCAGGGCCATCTCCGGCAGGTCTAGCGTGGCGGCGCTGTTGGACACGTGCTTCAGGGGAATGGAGAATCCCGCCGCTTCCAGTTGGTTGACCACGTCCATATACCTCTCAAACTGGCGGCGGGTATAAGTTTTGTCCGCCGCGTCGGCGATGGCGAAATGGGTGTACAAGCCCTCTAAGAAAAGGCCCGGCAGGCGACTGATAGCTTGCACGAAGTCCACCACCTCGCCGGGCAGCAATCCGAAGCGTCCCATGCCGGTATCTACTTTGATATGGATGGGCACCGTTTTACCTGCTGCCTGGGCTGCGGCGGAGAGGGCCATCGCTTGCTGGATGGTGTTTATCGTGGGGGTCAGGTCCCAGTGGACGATGCGAGCGGCCTCAGCGGGCAGGGTGTAACTCATGATCAGGATGGGCGCGCTGATTCCCGCCTGACGCAGTTCGACGCCCTCCAGGGTGCGGGCCACGGCCAGGCGGGTGGCCCCGCCTTCCAGCGCCGCCTGCGCCACCGGCACCGCACCGTGGCCATAGGCGTTGGCCTTGACGCTGACCATCAGTTCGGCGTGGTCTCCGGCGCAGGCTTTCAGCGCGGCGGCGTTGTGGGCAATGGCATCCAGATCAATTTCCGCCCAGGTAAGAACATCGTCAAGCATTACTTTGTATCCTCCTCTGTGGCGAGGGGCAACAGTTCAAACAAAAGCCCCCACACCTTGTGAGGAGGGGCTTTTGTCTACTCGGAGCGGTGCCTTTTGGTGTCACCGGGGGCTCAGCCGCCCAGGTATGCTTTTTTCACCTCCGGATTGGCAGCCAACTCCGCCGATGACCCTTCCAGAACGATGGTCCCCGTCTCCAGCACGTAGCCGCGATGGGCCAGTTTAAGGGCCATATTCGCGTTTTGCTCCACCAGCAGGATGGTCGTGCCCTCGGCGTTGATCTCCTTGAGCGTCTCGAAAATATCTCGCACCAGGACGGGGGCCAGGCCCATGGAAGGTTCGTCGAGGAGCATCAAGCGGCCCCGCGTCATCAGTGCCCGTCCCACGGCCAGCATCTGCTGTTCTCCACCGCTGAGAGTTTCGCCCAACTGGTTCTTGCGCTCGGCCAGGCGAGGAAAGATGTCGAAGACCCGTTGGAGGTCTTTTTCTATCTGGTCGCGGTCCTTGCGGGCGTAAGTGGCCAGTCTCAGATTCTCCAGTACGGTCAGATTGCCGAAGATGCGTCGTCCCTCGGGCACCTGGGAGATGCCGAATTTGCTCACTACCTGGTGAGGCTCGTATTGGAGCAGGTCCTCGCCCTGGTAGAGGATGCTCCCGCCCGTGACGCGACCGCCCAACTCGGCCACGTGGGGTATCTGGCGGGAGATGGTCATCAGGGTGGTGGACTTGCCCGCGCCGTTAGCGCCGATGAGGGTTACAATCTCTCCTTCTTCCACGTGAAAAGAAATGCCATGCAGGGCCTCGATGTTGCCGTAACTTACTCGCAGGTCCTTCACCTCAAGCAGCATTAGAACGCCTCCTCGCCCAGGTAAGCCTCGATCACTTTGGGGTTGTTTTGAATCTCTTGCGGCGTCCCTTCGGCGATGGTCTCGCCGAAATCAATGACTTTGATGCGTTCGCAGATATTCATGATCACCCGCATCTGGTGCTCAATGATCCAGATGGTCAGGCCGAAGTCCTGGCGGATTTGCTGGATGAGGTCCAGCAGTTCTCCGATCTCTCCGGGGTTCATACCTGCCGCTGGCTCGTCCAGCAGGAGCACGCGGGGTTCGGTGGCCAAGGCTCGAGCGATCTCCACCCGTCGCTGTGCGCCGTAGGGCAGGTTCTTGGCCAGCTCATGGGCGTACTGTTCCATGCCGAACACGGTCAGCAGCTCCATGGCTTGCTCTTTGATTTCCTTCTCCTCTTTCCGATAGCGTTGGCCGTGGAGAATGGAATCCGCGATCCCGTATTTGATGCGCGATGCGTGGGCGATGCGGATGTTGTCCAGGACGGTCAACTCGTTCCACAGGCGGATGGTCTGGAACGTGCGACCGATGCCTTTGGCCGTGATTTGATGGGGACGTAAGCCGACCAGGTTATCCCCGTTAAGCCATATCTCCCCTGCGGTGGGCCTGTAAGCCCCGGTAACCAGGTTGAAAACCGTGGTCTTACCGGCCCCGTTGGGACCGATGAGTCCGACCAGCTCCCCTTCCTCCAAATCGAGGTTGAAATCGTGGACGGCCCGCAGCCCGCCAAACCAGTGGGTCAGATTCCTAATCTGAAGCAAGGGCATAGCTTTCCTCCTCATAACCGAAGAAGGCTCGTAGTTTGGGGAAGACGTCGGTCAGTTCCCTGTTGCCCAGGATGCCGGTGGGGCGTACCAGCATCATCACCACCAGCAGCAGAGGAATGACCACCCACTTGAAGACCCCTAGGGGCCGCAGGATTTCCAGCAGCAGGGTGAAGCCGATGGCGCTGATGATGGAGCCGCTGATGGAGCCCATTCCCCCCAGGTAAACCATGACCATGATCTCGGTGGATTTGAGAATGGTGAAAGTGCCGGGGTTAATGTATCCCCCTGGCCAGTGGGCGAACAGTCCCCCGGCCAATCCGGCCAATCCGCAAGACAGCATGAAGGCGATGACCTTGATGCGGCGGGTGTTGACGCTCATCAACTCAGCCGCGACCTCGTCCTCGCGGATGGCCTCTACCCCCTTGCCCAAAGTGGAGGCCATGAAGTTGCGGATGATGAGCACGGCGGCGATCATGGCGATGAAGGTCCAGATCAGCAGCCAGGGGGCGTCGAAGACATCGGCCATGTTGTTCATCACCCGTTTCATGCCCACGAAACCTCGCGGCCCGCCGATGACCTCCATGTTCTCGATGGCGCTTTTGACGATGTAATTGACGGCCAGGGTGATGATGGCCAGATAGTCGCCGCGGGTTCTAAACGAAGGGATGGCAACCAGCAGTCCCACGAGCGAGGCCGCGATGGCTCCAACGATCAGCGCCAGGGGGAACAGAGGAATCGCCCAGGCGACGGGCAACACAGGCGGGCCAAACACCTTGTCCTCGGCGAACAGCCAGACGGTCAGAATGCCGGACACGTAGGCTCCCACGGCCATGAAGCCGGCATGCCCGCAGGAGAATTCCCCCATGTAGCCGTTGATCAGGTTCAAACTGACCGTCAGAATGATGTTGATGCCGATGAACAGCAGAACGAGCTGCCAGTAGTCGTTGATGATACCCAGCCATGAGCCGCCGATGATAATCACGAAGAGCAATAGTATGAGCAGAGGTAAATAGAGTTTCCTCATCGTCTTCGTTTTCTCCTCCGTTAGTTATAGCAGCGTGGTCTTGACCAGACAGGGCGAACTTCCGGCGCTAAACCTTCTGCCTTCTGGCCACGCCGAAAATGCCGGTGGGTCTGATGGTGAGAATCACCAGCAGCACGGTGAAAGCCACCAGGTCACGGTAGGTGGAGGATAGCCATTCAAAGCCTGGAATCTGGCCTAAAGCAACGACGAAAACCTCGATGAATCCCAGCAGGAAACCACCTACCATCGCGCCTCTGATCTCTCCGATGCCCCCGACCACGGCGGAAATGAAGGCTTTCCAACCGATAAGGATACCCATGTCAAAGCTGAGGACGTGGTAGGCGGAACCGTACATAATGCCCGCCAGAGCCGCCAGAGCGGAGCCGATGACAAAGGTGGCGGAGATAATAGCATTGATGGGCACTCCCATCAGGGGCACAGCCACTTTATCGTAGGAGATAGCGCGCATAGCCATGCCGATCTTGGTATGGCGCACAATCAGCTCCAGGATGACCATCACCAGGATGGCCAGACCGATGACCAGGAGTTTGATGTTGGTGAAGCTGACACCTCCCACTGTGTATATCTTGGTCTGTATCAGCTCTGGGAAGCCACGATCGGCTGCGCCCAGGATGGAGAGGTTCAGATATTCCAGGAGAATGCCGATCATGAGGGCGGTGATCACCAGGTACAGACGACTTGCTCCTCGTTCGCGCAAAGGCCGGTAGGCCACCCGTTCGATTCCCACCCCTACTCCTCCGGTGATCACCATCGAGCCTAATATGGTTAGGATCAGAATGAGCAGCGAAGCCCATGTCGGCAGAGGTGCGGCGGCGTTGGAAAAGATACCCAGCAAGAAAGTAGCGATGAAGAAACCGACGTAGGCTCCCACCATGAAAATGTCACCGTGGGCGAAGTTGATCAGCAGCAGAACGCCGTAGACCATGGTGTAGCCCAGGGCGATGAGGGCGTAGAAACTGCCCCATTGGAGGGCATTAAGCAGGTGCTGAAGAAAGATGTCTAGGGTCATAAGTTTATCCTCCGGTCGAGCTACCTGGTTACTACTCAGGCTAGCAGGCGCACTGTCCTCCCCAGGCTCGTAGCCCCGTCCCGGGGGCGTCTCGGCTGAGAAAACCGCGCAAAAGACAGCATCTTGCCGCATGGAACGTTCCCGGGACGGGGACTTGGAGCATAGGCTGAGTAGTCACGCTACCTGACAGTTTTGAGCGAGTATCGCTGCGCAGGGTACGCAGGAGCACCTTGCGGCTGTGAGGGGGCATCCTTCGACTTCGTTCGTCCCTCCGCTGGCGCTCCGGGACTCACTCCGCTCAGGACGCGGCCACAGCGGGCCGCCGCTACGGTAACTGATCGGGACGCGGCCACAGCGGGCCGCCGCTACATTCACGCACCCCAGGGCATTCTCAAACTGTCAGGTGACTGGTCCTGCCATCAAATGTCTTCGCTGATCTCCCCCCACCGACTCCGACAGCGGAGAGGACGGGTGCTGGCATCCTCTTGTGTCAGAAGGAGAGGGGCCTGGATAATAAGGCCCCTCTCCTTTCCAAGACATCCCCTCTCTAAGTTAAGAGAAGTGGATAGATGGCGAGAGGGATAGGGGTAATTGGTTACGGACAGGCCTGCTTATAGAAGGTGAATTTGCCGCCCTGAATCTTGACGATGACCGCGCACTTGATGGGGTCACCCTCTGGGGTAAAAGTCATCTTGCCGGTGATGCCCTCGTAGTCTTTGATCTTGCCCAGCTCGTTCTTCACGGCCTCCCGGTCCTTCTCCAGGTCGCCGGTAAGACCGCCGGTGTTTTGAATGGCTTGTAGCAGGATTCCGAAGGCATCCCAGGTCAGGGCTGCCACGTCGCCCGGGGTCTCGCCGTATTTGGCCTCGTAGGCGTCAATGAATTCTTTGGTGGCCCCGGTAGCACCCTCGGCAGCGTAGTGGGTGCTGAAGAAGAGCCCTTCACAGGCATCGCCACACAGTTCCAGGGTCTTGGGGTCGCCCCAGGAGTCCGAACCAACGATGACCTGTGGCAATCCGAGCTCTTGCGCCTGCTTGACAATCAGCGGCACCTCGTTGTAGTACTGCGGGGTGAACAGCACTTCAGCATCGGTGCCCTTGATCTTGGTCAACTGAGCGCTGAAATCGGTATCGCCGGTGGTGAAGCTCTCGAATGCCACCACTGACCCGGCTCCGTGCAGTTGCTCCCAGGCGTCGCGGAAGTTCTCGGCCAGGCCTTTGGGGTAGTCGGAGGCCACGTCGTAGAGTACCGCCGCTTTGGTGAAGCCGAACTCCTCGGTCACGAAGTTGGCCACTACCGGCCCCTGGAAGGGGTCCAGGAAGCAGGCGCGGAAGACCCAGGGGCGGTTCAGGGTGGTGTTGGGGTTGGTGGACCAGGGGCTGATCATGGGGGTTCTGTTCTCGTTGCACACCTCACCGGTGGGGACGGCCTGCTTGCTGGCCTGCGGGCCGACGATGGCCAACACTCGGTCCTGGGTGATCAGCTTGGTCGCTGCTGCCGTGGCCGACTCGGCTTTGGACTCGTTGTCCTCGACGATGATTTCCAGGGTGTACTTCTTCCCACCGACCTCCAGGCCGCCAGCGTCGTTGACCTCTTTGGCTTTCATCTCCGCGGCTCGCTGGGACTGGGTGCCGACGTAGGCGATGTCGCCGGTCATGGGCACGTCCAGGCCGATTTTGATCGTCGCTGGCGCCCGTTGGGGGCATCCTGTCAGCGCCACGCTGACCAGCACCAGGGCAGTAATCAGGAACAAAGCCTTCTTAAACATGTGCTCCTCCTTTTTGCGCACTCGTGTTGCCGTTATGCAACGATGCCTCTCACAAAGGAATAGAGTTGCTCGCTGTTCACCTCCTTCCTGGGCGAACGCAGTCCGCCGGTGATAGATAGTGGATAATTTTATGGGCGAATCGAATTCGCCGTTTGTGCAGATGCTATACAGATACGATGGGATCGAGCTGTAATGAAGTAGTCGGGTAAGCGGTGGGTGAGTCAGAAAACTAAAGCGGCGATGCCGGAAGGAACATCGCTGCCGTATTGAGGATCGCCGTTGGGGAAAGCACTTGACATCGCCATTGATGGTTAATCTCGCTCGTTGATCGGAGAATGCGTTGTGAGTGCGATACGTAGCACAGGTTTAGGACTTGCTTGAGGATAATTATATCTCATCAGGCGGGATTTGTCAACACCATTTATGTAACGTGCATAGCGGCGGGGCTTGGCTGCCATTGGCTTTTAACGGGGAATGTGCTATAATACGCACCGCGAACGACTCTCTTGCACCCTCGCTGTGAGTTCGCAGGGGCGACGTAGCTGAGGAGAAGCTAAATCTGAGTGAGGACAATGGCCGAAGAAGAAATCTTATTCTGTGTTAACCACCCCAACGTAGAGACTCGCCTGCGCTGCAATCGCTGCGGTAACCCCATCTGTCCCAGGTGCGCCGTGCGCACCCCGGTGGGCTTTCGCTGTCCACAGTGCATCAAAGCACAACAGGCCGTCTTTTACACCGCTTCGCCGATAGATTATGTCATCGCTGCTGTGGTGAGCCTGGTTCTGTCCTTGCCGGCCTATTGGATCGTGGCGAGGCTGGGGTGGTTTGTTATCTTTCTGGCTCCAACCGTGGGGATAGGTATCGCCGAGGCGGTGCGCCGCCTCATCGGACGCCGCCGCGGGCGCTGGATTTGGTTGGTGGTGGCGGCGAGTATCGTGCTCACCGCTGCGCCCTTCATGGTGTTGTCTTTTCTACCCCTGTTTTTCCTGCCCGCAGCCGGTGCGCCTGAGCAGGCCGGGGCGCTTTTGAGCTCCTCCTTGTTTCAGGTAGGTTATGCCGGGCTTTATCTGGTTTTGGCCGTGGGGGCGGCTATCGCTCGTCTGCGCTGATGGGCCGGCATGGGAATGACCGTAGAGGCGCAGTTGTAGGCGGGTTTGACTCGGCTTAGTCGGGTCAAGCTGTGAAACGCGAGAGTTTTCTTAAGCAGCGGGCCGGTTCTGTCGGGCAAGAGAGAGCTCTACCCGCCGTTTGGGACGGCAGGTAGGCGGCTTTTGGTGCTTTCCGACACGGTGATTGCTACCGAGGGGTGTCCAGACCCAAGGTTACTACTCAGGCTAGCAGGCGCACTGTCCTCCCCAGGCTCGTAGCCCCCGTCGCGGGGGCGTCTCGGCTGAGAAAACCGCGCAAAAGACAGCATCTTGCCGCATGGAACGTCCCCGGGACGGGGACTTGGAGCATAGGCTGAGTAGTCACGCCACTTCAAAAAATCCCTCGACTGCTTCCAGTAAGTTTTTCCGTGCCTCTTCAACATTGTTGCCTTGGCTGACAATATCCAGTTCTGGACATGTGGCTACGTAGCCATCCCCTTCGCGCTCAATTACCGCAGTTAATTGTAGGACCTCGCCCATTTCTATCCTCCAGTTGGCTGATGACCATGTGTCATACAATGGAATGTCGCCAGACCAGCGAGTAACTGCTATGCTGATGAGTAAAGTGGATGTCCGTTACATTCTCGGCTTTCGCTGTAGAGCTCGCCGCCGCAGTTGGCGGTCAATACGATTCTTCATCTCGCGGGGAGGGTACGGTTTAGCGATGTAATCGTCGGCCCCCGCCTCTTTGGATTTGAAGCGGGCCTCGCTGTCCGTCAGAGCGGTGAGCATGATTATCGGAATGTCGCGGGTGGCGGGATTATGGCGCAGCTTACGACAGGTTTGATAGCCGTCCATGACCGGCATCATGATGTCCAGGAGGATCACGTCCGGATCGGCCTCGCGGGCTTGCTCCAGGCCTTCCATGCCGCTGCGAGCTTCGATGACATGGTACCCGTTTTCGGTCAGGACATCGTTGATCACACTACGATAGGTGTCGTCATCGTCAATGATGAGCACTTTGGGCTTCGACATGTTCGTCACTCCTGTGATCTGCTACACGCTGCGACGATGGTGGAAAGGCTGGCGAGGCAAAAACTGGCCCCACCCCGCTGCTCCCACGAACTCCCCATCCTGTACCACGGTTTGACCGCGCACCAACACCGTCTTAGGATAGCCGCGCACCGTCCAGCCCTCAAAGGGACAGTAATCCACGTTTTGGTGCAGAGTGGTGTACGATAGGGTTACCTCCTGTTCGGGGTCGAAGATCACCAGGTCGGCGTCACTGCCCACGGCGATGGTGCCCTTGCGAGGGAAAAGCCCATAGAGGCGCGCCGGCGTCGTGGCGCAGGTATCAACGAAGCGGTGCAGCGAGAGCTGGCCGCGCCTCACGCCCTCACTGTACAGGAGTGGTACGCGGGTTTCAATGCCGGGCGCTCCATTGGGAATTTGCGTGAAGTTGTGTCGGCCATGCTGTTTCTGCTCGGCGAAGGTCCACGGACAGTGGTCGGTGGAGACCATGGCCAAGGCTCCCCTCTCCAGTGCCCGCCACAGAGGGGCCTGGTGGCTGCTATCGCGCAGTGGTGGCGAGAGCACGTACTTGGCCCCCTCGAAATCGGGGAGATCGTAAAGTTCGTCGCTGAGCAGCAGGTGATTGGGCGTGACCTCGGCGTACACGGCCTGTCCGGCCTGCTGAGCACCTTCGACCACGGCCAGCGTCTGGCGGCAGGTGAGATGGGCGATAATCAGCGGGCAGTCCACCAGCCCGGCCAGGGTGATCACCCGCTGGGCCGCCTCGGCCTCGACGGTTGGCGGACGGCTCAAGGGATGATAGTGGGGCTCGGTCTTGCCTTGGGCCAGGAAGCGAGCCTTGAGATGCTCAATAGCAGCGTGATTTTCGGTATGAACAAGGGGCATAATGCCAAGGTCGCGGGCCAGCTCCAGCAGTTGAAGCAGGGCCGCATCGTCCACCATGACCGCCGGGTAAGTAGTGTACAACTTGAGGCTGGTGTAGCCCTCTGCGGCCAGAGACGCCACCTCGCGCAGGGTGCGCGGCGCGGCGTCCACCGCTGTGAGATGCAGAGCGTAATCTACTACCGCCCGCCCGTCAGCCTCCGCGCGCCGCAGGTCGGTGGCCTCGTGCAGAGATTGACCTCGCTCAGGAGTGATGAAATCAATGACGGTGGTCGTGCCGCCGCAGGCAGCGGCTATCGTGCCCGTGTAGAAATCATCCGTAGAAACAAATCCGCCGACCGGCAAGCTGAAATGGACGTGGGCGTCTATGAAACCAGGGAAAACGAAACAGCCGGTCGCGTCTACCGGCGGCGCGCCAGTCAAATCCTGGGCAATGTGGGTGATGATCCCGTTGCGCACTCCTATGTCAGCGCGGAAGGTAGCAGTAGCAGTGACAACTGTTCCGCCTTTGATGATTAAGTCCATGGAATGTCTCCGAGAGAGAGTGTTTGCTTGAT
>JACIWR010000087.1 GCA_014360845.1 Anaerolineae bacterium | reverse complement strand
ACGCGAGCCTCGGCCTGCTTGCGCAGGGTGTCAATCTGCTGCGCGTCGCGCTCCATTTGTGCGGACCAGAGGTTGTTGCGGGCCTGTTCCACGTTGAGCCGCGCCAGTTCCACATCTTTTTCGTCGGGCGGAGCGAGCAGTTGCTCCAGGTTGGTTTGGGCGATGGTCACCTCTGCTTCGCTGATGATCAGGTCGTTTTCGTCAGGCGGCTGCTGGGCCTGTCGTAGAGCGGACTGGCGCAGCGCCAGGGTGTCCTCGGCGTCGCGCACGGCCAGCTCCAGTTGCTCGGTGTCCAGGCGCGCCAATACCTGGTTCGCTTCGACCGTATCTCCCTCGCTGACCAGCACCTCGGCCACCTGTCCGGCGGTGCCAAAAGTGAGATTGGCCTCCTGGGCAGGTTTGAGCTCGCCGGTGGCTTCCACCTGGACGGCCAGCGATTGGCGGGTGACGGATACAGTCTGCCCCAGTGCTTCGCTGGTGCTCCGGGGTTGGGTCAGAGCGGTGCAGCCTGCGCCGGTCAGAAGAACGGCGATGACTATGGTGACCACAAGTCCGATCTTTTTACCTGTTATGCTCTTCATCCCTTTCTCCTTCAGAAGAGAATTTCCACCTGTGCGAGAGGCGAGTTGCAGGACATACCAACCGCACGGGCAGGAGAATTTTGTATCTGCGTTCAGTGGAGGTAGTCTCTCCCAATCGAGTTGATGCGGTTCTGGGGGATGGTTCGTTTTCTGGAGAGAACGGGTTTTACACTTTGTCAACGAATCCAACGAATAAACGAATAGATGTGCGGTCATGGTCATTCGTTTATTCGTTCCGCCATTCGTTGGCAGTATGCTGCGCGATTAAGAGTCACCCTGTTCTGAACCAGCCCGATTCTGGTTCTCTTTTCCCCCGCAGGGAACGCCGAGACTTCAGCGTGAGCCTTCGGCTCTAGCTCGGACCGAGGGCTCAGTCGAACGACCGCTGAGGAGGGCGGGGCCATGCCCTGCCGTCTTCGCGTCGGGCCACGGGCCCGACCTATGACTCTCCGCGAACTCTGCGTGCTCTGCGGTGAAAAGGAAGCATCAACACGAGAGAAACCACCTCAGTGGAAAACTGCGGGTATATGTTACCACAAGTCGTACCTCATGTAAAAGAGCCTGTGGTCATGATTTTGCTGTGACGCAGGGGTGGAAAAACAGGCTCCAGCAGAAAAAAACCGTGACTTTGGTCACGGTTTCTGATGCGATGGCCGGTTACCTTTCGGCCCAGCGTTCGATAATCACCAGGAGTAAAAAGAGCACGAGGATAAGGCCCGCGCCGCTTAGCAGACAGGGCAGGGCGGCCAGCATCTCCCCAGGGCCAAAAATCAACCCGATCAGCCCGCCGCCAACGACGACCAGCAGGAACAGGGCGGCGAACAATAAACGGCGTTCAGTCTGCTTGCGCAAACGGCGGTAATCCGTGGGCGGACGTTCGTCGGAATTCATCTCGCGAACCTTTCTTTTGGCTCATGTCCTCGGCGCGGTTCGGACTCACGGCGGAACTGGCTCATGTACAGGTCGTAGTACACACCCTGGCGGGCCATGAGCGAATCGTGAGTGCCTTGTTCGACGATGCGCCCGTCTTCGATCACGAGGACCTGATCGGCGTTACGGATAGTGCTCAGCCGGTGGGCGATGACGAAGCTGGTGCGGCCCTGGAGCAGTTTGCTCAGCGCTTCCTGGATCAACATCTCGGTGCGGGTGTCCACCGAGGACGTGGCTTCATCCAGGATCAGGATGCGCGGGTTGGCCAGCAGGGCGCGGGCGATGGCGATGAGCTGCCGTTGGCCCTGGCTGAGATTGCTGCCCCGCTCGGTCAATGGGGTCTGGTAGCCCTCCGGCAGGCGGGTGATGAAGTCGTGAGCGTTGGCCAGTTTGGCCGCGGCGATCACTTCCTCGTCTGTGGCGTTCAGTCGGCCATAGCGGATGTTGTCCATCACCGTGCCGGAGAACAGGAAGGTATCCTGCAGGACAATGCCCATCTGTTTGCGCAGAGAAGCGCGGGTAACCTGGCGCACATCGTAGCCGTCTATCCGGACCGTACCCTTTTGCACATCGTAGAAGCGTCCCAGCAGGTTGACCATGGTGGTCTTGCCTGCGCCGGTGTGTCCCACCAGGGCCACCGTCTGCCCCGGTTCGGCCACCAGGCTGACGTCCTCCAGCACCGGCTCTCCCTCTTTGTAGGCGAAGGTGACATGGTCGAATTCGACGCGGCCCTGGATGGGCGGCAGTTCGATGGCCTCGGGGGCGTCCACGATGTCGGGCGGAGTGTCAATCAGATCGAAGATGCGCTCTGCTCCGGCCAGCGCCGCTTGGAGCTGGGTGTAGATGTGGGCCAGGGCGCGAATCGGTTCGTAAAAGCGTTGCACGTAGGTGAGGAAGGCGACGACTACCCCCACGGTCACCAGCGGTGGGGTTCTGAAGGCCAGGTAAGCACCGTATCCGGCGACGATAGCCGTGGCCACGGTGCTCAGCACATCCAGGGTAGGGGAGAAGGCGGAGGTGATGCTCACCGCCTGGACGTTGGCGTCGCGGTCGGCGGCGCTGGCCTGGGCGAAGCGGGCCATGCTCTCCTCCTCGCGGCTGAAGGCCTGCACCTCTCTCATGCCGGAGAGGCCTTCTTCCAGCTCGGCACTCACGCGCCCGATGGTCTCTCGCGTCTTGCGGAAGGCACTGCGGGCGCGGCGGGAGAAAAGCGAGGTGGTCAACACCATCACCGGCAGCACGGTGAAGCTGGCCAGGGCCAAGCGCCAGTTCAGACCGAGCATGGCGATGATGATGCCGACCAGGGTGAGGGCGCTGCCCAGGACCCGCACTAATCCCACGTTGAGCACGCGGTTGATGACCTGCACGTCGTTCACCAGGCGGGACATGATCTCGCCGGCCTCGCGCTGGTCGAAAAAGCTGAGGGAGAGGGTTTGTATCCGCTCGAAAATCTGGGTGCGCATCTGATACAGCACCCGCTGCCCGATGACGGCCATCAGATAGAACTGGCCGGCCATCGCCCCCCAGTTGCCCAGGTAGACCCCCAGCAGAAGCAGCATGGTGCGGGTCAGACCGGCGCGATCACCGCTGGTGATGAATTGATCCACCGCCAGGCCGATGAGATACGGCCCGGCCAGGCTCAGCAGTGAACTGAGGATGATTAACACGAGCACAGCGACGAGCGCTGGCCAGAAGGGGCGTAGATAGCCCAACATGCGGCGAGTAACCCGGCCTGCGTCATGGGCTCTTTCTTCTTCCTGCGACATCATGCGTCGCATGTGCATGGGACCACCGAACATTAAGTTCTCCTGTTTCCTCCCAGCCTTTGCCTCCGAAACTTGATTCGAGTGCTGCCGTGGTGTATACTCGTGGGCGCCACAGAGCGTCACCCATTGCTGTGCATTGTTGCAGTATTCTGGCTGGTTCGGTGTTATTATAAGTGAAAAGGCACTTTTCTCAAAATGGGGAGCGGGTATGGACAGCCAGCCGCTGAACCCTGGTCGCGAATGGGAGTTAGTGGAGAAGGCGCGGCGAGACCCCCAGGCGTTCAAGCAATTGTATAACCACTACTTTCCCAGGCTTTACGCCTATGTGAGCTACCGCGTGGGCCGGACTCAGGATGCCGAGGATCTGGTTGCCGAGACCTTTCTGAAGGTGGTCGAGGGAATCGGACGCTTCGAATGGCGACACGAGGGTTCCTTTGCTGCCTGGCTTTTCCGCATTGCCCATAATTTAATAGGCAATTTCTACCGCCGTAGTCAACGACGGGAGGAATCGTTGCCTCTAGAGGAGCTACCAGAACTCCAGGACAACACCCTGCTACCAGAGGACGCCATCCTGCAGAAGGAAAAGTTTGCGTATCTGCGCCGGCTGATCGGCACGCTCTCTCCTCGCCGCCAGGAGGTGATCACCCTCAAGTTCTTCGGGGGGCTGCGCAACCAGGAGATTGCCGAAGTCCTGGAGTTAGATGAGCGCACAGTGGCCTCCCATCTCTGCCGGGGGCTGGAGGACCTGCATCGGAGGTACGTTGGCGAGTTTGTCCAGACGAAAGAGGGAATTCCCAATGAGCGAGCGAAACGAATTGACTGAGCGAGATCGGAAACTTTTGGAAAAGGTCGAAGAGATCGTGGCCAACGGGGGCGGTGAGCAGCGCGAGACCGATTCGCTTTACGGCTTCTGCGCCCACCTGGCCAGCACTGTGCCCCAGGCCGACGACGCCTTCCGGCAACGGTTGGAGGCCCGTCTGGTTGCCAGGATGCAGCAACAGCAAGAGGTTCGAACCCTGGGCACTGCGTCCCAGGATAAAGGGGAAGAGCACTACCCATCGTGGTTCCGACGCCTGGCGCCGGGGGTTGGCCGGATCAACCAAATTTTCAAGGGAGGCTTAACGAAGAAAGGATTCGCCTTGGCTGCCGTCGTGGCCCTGGCACTGGCTTTGTTGCTCCCGGCGCTCTTCGGCGGCGATCACGACCTGCTGCCGCTGCCCCGCTTGGTCTACGCTGCCGATGCCGATCCCCAATCCGTCCCGCCGAGCTTGCTGGCCGGTGCCGATCTGACTCTGACGACCGACCTGCCCGATGCGCCCGCCGAGTTGCGTGTCTACCGCGCCTGTCCCATTTCTGTCCCCGCCACGCCGGAGGAGGCACTGGCCCTGGCGCGAGACTTTGGCCTGCCTGACCCGCGCGTCTACCGCGACCCGCGCGAGCCGGAGGCTCTCTTCGTACTAGGCAGCCACGGTCAATTGTTAGTTTGTCACCAGTCTCCGGGAGCGCGTAGCATCGAGTACTTTGACCAGTTCCCTGGAGCACATAGCATCAACTACAGCGGCGAAGATACAGCGACCTTAGATGGCCCACCGCTCTCCTTTGAGCAGACCACCGAGGTAGCCGTGGCCTTCCTGCGCGAGCACGAGATGCTGCCCGCCGCCTACCCCATCCACGATGCCTACCGCATCCACGACTTGACAGACCCTCTGGTGGAGCCGGATCGCATGGTGCAGCTCAACCCGGAACTGGATGGACTGCTGGTGTTCGGAGGTTTCTTCGTGTGGGTCACTGTCAATCCGGCCAGGGAAGTCACTCGCGTCGCTTTACATGAGCCGATGGCTTTCGAACCTGGTCAGGTTTATCCCATAAAATCGGCCGGGCAGGCTTATGCCGAACTGACCGGCGGCCAGTTGACCCGAGGCCCATTCCGCCTCGAAATCGAGGGTGTCCAGCGCATTCCAGCGCCCAGGGCCCCCTCAAGGGTCTACAGACCGCCCCCACCCGATTGGTCCGCCGGCCAGCCCATAACCGTGACGGGTTGGTTAGGCATGCAGTTGGTGGCCGAGCCCGTCCTGAGCGCAGTCGAAGGGGACGGGGGCGACTTCCGCGCGCAACTGACGACGCGAGACGGCACTTCCTACGACCTGACCGGCCCGCGCGTGGCCGAATTGATCACCGTGGATAACGACGACGTGGAGATCCAGGGGACGGTCGTTACCCGGTTGGGGCCGCGTCACTGGCAATTGGAGGTAAAGGACTGGCAAATCGTCCCCCAGCGCGATTTTGAACAGTTGACCGGCGTCTTAACCGTAGAGGGCGGCGACACCTGGCTGGTGACCGACGAGGGCGAGCGCTACCGCCTGCCCAATCCACCTAAGGGACTCAATAACGGCGAGCGCATCCAGGTCTGTGCCGATGAACCGCTCGTCGTTGGGGGAGATCTGGCGTGGTGGGTCCTCCACTCGCCACCCCCATCCGAAACGAAAGGCCAAGCCAATGCCTCTTCTGACGTGGATCCGTCGAGCCTGACCGGGAAGCAGTTTGTCGTGGAGAGTGTGGAATTGGTCTACTATGTGCCGCAATCGCCATCGGTGGAACCGATCGTCCAGCCCGTATGGGTTTTCGAGGGTCATAACTCTGCCGGTACCGTCCACTTCGTCGCTTACGTCCAGGCCGTCACTGAGGAGTACGTTCAAGATGTCATGGTCACGGTGACACCAGACCAGCCACCGGCTGTCCCGGCGGGCCAGTGACAGCCTTTGCACTGTACGGTGGCTTACGCCGCCGGGTTGGGGCTCTTTTTACCACGCTAACCACACGCTGGTCTCTGTATAGGTCGCCCCGACCTCGTCGAGGGCCTGCAATACGACGCCCCGCCGCTCGCCGGGGACGAGCAGCACGCCGGGACCGAGGGAGCGAGCCGGTGGGGTGATCAACCCCGCATAGGTCACCCGCTGCCGTTGGCCATCTCTCTCGCGCCAGGCTGTGTAGCCGTGCAGACGCCGCCGGAGGCGCATACGCTCAGCAGTGGATGCGCCTGGCAGGGAGAAAGTAATGATAGTGGCGGGTGTGAACTGCCCAGGGACAAAACGGGCCAGGGCAGACAACTGTCCATAGAGAACAACACCATCGCTGGCAATAGCGTGTACCAGATCGTTGCCAAGTCCCCCCAGATTGTCCAGAGATGCCAGCAGGGGTGAAACGTGAACCGGCAATCGTCCTTCGCTCTCGGCCTGACTGACAAGGCTGAGGGCCTCTTTCTCCTGACGCCGGAGCTGTTCGGCTTCCTCGAAGAGGACCAGCAGGTCGAGGTCACTCCGCCGGCCGGCCTCACCCCGGGCGTAGGATCCGTAGACGATCAAGGCCACAACTCCGTCCAAGAATGCCAGCCGGATAGAGAGAGCCCTCAGTACGTCTTCAATGCGGCGGGCCGCGTGTTCACCCCAAGGCCCACGTTTCAATGACTTCCAGAAACTGATCACATCGCCTGGCCGTCTCTCCATTGCCTTGCCTCCCATACCAGCGTCCCAGTAGCAGGTGCTCGATCTCGACCAGAGCGTCGGCGACTTCGGGATGGCCTCGCTCACGCAGGATGCGTGCCATTCCCGCATGGCGGTCGGGATGTGATCCGTACCGCCGGTCCAGCCCGTAAGAGATGTAATGCTGGGCGATGCCCAGCGTCACCTCGACGTAAGTGCGAATGTCGTCCGGTACGATGAGCCGAGAGCGAGTTGCCTGTAACTCCTGAGCAGCCTGCAAATGTTCGGTTTGGTTCATGTGCTCCCCATCGTTATAAATTAACACTACTATGGATTAGTGTTATTATATAACACTCTTGGCGATTTGACAAGACGCTCTTATGCTTCTTGCCCCTTTCTCCTCTCGGTGTAACATCTCGCTGGAAGGGCGAGTCAGCGCGATGAACCAAGAGCCCCTTTCGCCTCGGTCAGGAGACCCTTCGACAGAGCTTGTATACTATATATGCACCTTACCAACACGAATAGCATTTGACACCGACCAAGATCTGGCGTATCCTACTTCCTGGGAGGGCAGGAGTCGACTATCGACAGGCTGAGGCGCCTAGCGGCCTCTTGACTGAGATTGTCTACCTCCCGCCCAGGAAGACCCTATTAGGGACATTGGGGTGCGCCGGGGTGCGCAGCCCCTTATCAGAGGTGTAACATGCGTACCATTGGTATCGATCTGGCCATCGTTGGGGATCACAAGGCCGTGATTCTCGATGACCAGGGCAATCCCCTCGGGAAGGTGTTTCGCCTACAGACAGATGAGGCCAGTCTGGAAGCCCTCTTGTGCCGTGCCCGAGAAGGCGCCGGCGAGGACGAGCCGCTGCGCGCGGTCATGGAGCCCACCGGCTTGGCCTGGCTGCCTGCGGCCAGCTACCTCATCCAGCGAGGGGTGACTGTCTATCTGGTCAACACTCAGCAAGTGGCGGACCTGCGCAGGTTCTACAAGAAGCACGCCTGCCAGGCGGTGTGTGCTTGTGCCACCCATCTCCTGGACCGCGTGCGAGCCGTGTTGCGAGATGGGCGACCCTATGAGCTACGCGACGTGGATGGCAGGCCAATCACCTGGCAGGAAGCACGGGCCATCATTGCCGAGCGATACCACGTGCCTGACGAAGTGCGGAAGCGCAACAGCAAGCGGGCGCGTAAGGCCCAGCAAGATCGGCGCGCGGAGAGAAAACAAAAGAGGAGAAGCCGCCCAGGCAGATAAGAGGCTGACGTCTCGACGTCACCTTGACCAGGGCCGACTTCCCCTCGGCTCTGTGCAGGTTTATTGTCAAACTAACAGGGCCCTTTGTCAAATTCAAGGAAGTCGGCCCGGTCTGACGCCGGTCGTCTCGAGCTATTCGGCTGGCGAGGTGCGATCCAAGCCCGTTCTTCGGACTTGACACGATTTAGGACATCTCAGGGCAGGCTCTTCGGCGAACGCTGGTAGTTCCCGCTCCCCGTGCAACTGCGAATAGTATATCTCCACGTAGATGGGGCTGGTCTCCATCAGCTCCTCGTGAGTGCCCCGGGCCACCACCCGTCCCTTATCCAGCACCAGAATCTGATCCGCATTGAGCACGGTGGCGATGCGCTGGGCGATGACGAAACTGGTGCGGTTCTTCATCAGCCTCGCCAGCGCCTGCTGTATCCGTTGCTCGGTCTCGAAGTCTACACTGCTGGTGGAATCGTCCAGGATCAGGATGCGGGGATTCATCAGCAGGGCGCGGGCGATGGCAATGCGCTGCTTCTGCCCGCCCGATAGGGTCACCCCGCGCTCGCCCACCTGAGTATCGTACCCGTCGGTGAAACTCATGATGAACTCATGGGCTTCGGCGGCCTTGGCGGCGGCGATGATTTCCTCGTCGGTGGCCTCAGGGCGACCAAAAGCGATGTTCTCGCGGATGGTGCCGGTGAACAGCGTCGTCTCTTGCAGGACGATCCCAATCTGCGAGCGCAGGGATTCCAGGGTCACATCGCGCACGTCGTATCCGTCAATGGTCACCCGCCCGCTCGTCACATCGTAGAAACGGGGGATGAGATTGATAATGGTGGACTTGCCGGAACCCGTCGCGCCCAGCAGAGCTACCGTCTGCCCTGGCTCGGCGACGAAGCTTACCTCGCGGAGCACCGTCTCCCCACTGCCGAAGTAGCGGAAAGTGACATGTTCGAAGGCTACGCGCCCGGCGATGGGGGGCAGGGGGATGGCGTCGGGAGCCTCTTTGACCTCGGATTCGGCGTCCAGAATCTCGAAGACGCGCTCGGCGCTGGCCGCCGCCTGCGAGATCATGCCGGCGATCATCCCCAGCATGCCGATGGGCATCATCACCATGAACAGATAGGTATTGAAGGCCACCAGCTCGCCGATGGTGAGCTGGTCAGCGATCACCTGCAGACCGCCATACCAGGTCACCGACAGGGTGCCCCAATTGGCTATCAGGAAAATGGTGGGGATGACGAAAGCCATCATGGTGAAAACTCTCAGGTTCTCGGTCAGCAATTCCTGGTTGCTTCTGGCGTAGCGTTCCAGCTCGTAGGGTTCGCGGGCGAAGGCTTTCACCACGCGCACACCGGCCAGGTTCTCCTGCAGCACGGTGTTCAGGGCCGAGAGCTTCTGTTGGACGCGGATGAACATCGGGCGCGCGCGGGTGGCGAAGATACCAAATACCACCATGGCCAGGGGGATGATGAACATGGAGACCAGAGCCAGCCGCCAGTTGATGGCGAAGAGGGCCACCAGGCTGCCGATCAACATGACCACAGCGTTGAGCATCTGCAGGAAGCCCATGCCGGTGAACATGCGCACCAAGTCCACATCGCTGGTAGCGCGGGTCATGAGCTGCCCGGTCTGGGCGCGGTCGTAGTAGCTGAAGGACAGGCTTTGCAGTTTAGCATAGAGCGCGTTGCGTAGATCGTAAGCCACGCCCTGCGAGGCTTTTTCCGAGAGGTAACCCTGCAGGAAGGTGAAAAGAGCCCGGCCTGTGGCCAGAGCCACCATGCCCAGGGCGAGCCAGAGGGCGAGGGAGAGGTTGCGCTCGCGGATGCCCTGGTCAATAGCGCTCTCAATCAGACGGGGCATGATCAGGCCGGCCGCGGTCGAGGCCAGCAGGCTGACGTAGGCTCCCAAGGCCGCAAGCCAATGTCGTTTGAGATAGCTTAGAGTACGAAGGAGTGATTTCATCGAACCTTTTCCCGTGTGTTTGTACCACCACCGCAGGTGCGCGGCCTACCCGCCGTGTCGTGGGATGGCGGGTTGGCGGCTCTGGTGATCCGCTTCGATGCTGGTAATCACCGCCGGATGTGCCAACAAGCGGCTGTTGCTCGCCTGACTCGCCGCCAACCTGCCCTACGGATGATTTCGTAGGGCGGGTTGGCCGCGGCTTTGATAGAGGTGGTGGAAAACCGCTAGGCTGTGGTCAGAGCCGGGCCGCGTTAGAGAAAGCGAAGGAGCGGCCTACCCGCCGTGTCGTGGGATGGCGGGTTGGTTGCCGGTATGCCTCACGGCAGCTGAAGTATATGACAGGGTGAGGGTTTTGTCAAAGTAAGAGCTGCTTTGGGTGAGCGTATCGTGTTGGGGACATACAGGCAGGTGAAAAAGGGGGAAAGCTCCGTAAAGGGGCCGGAAAAGAGGCTAGCATTACCCTTGCACGCACTTTGACAACCGCATAACTGGAGTTGACAGCAGGCCAGGGTGTGGTAAACTACAGATCATCTATGCCACGAGGAGGTTGCGATGAACCATCCCCCAGCCGTGTGTAAGAAAGCGCAGCAGTTGGAACAGCTCCTGCAGCGGGTTGAGGCCGGTGAACCCTTCGAGTCCGTGCGTGCGGCATTGGGCCTGCAGGTTGAAGAGGAACAGCTGCCCAAGCTGCGGCGCAGGTATGAGGCCGGAGGGCGTCGGTGGGAGGCACTGATTGACGGTCGCTACGGCCATCCTCAGAAAGCCCATTCCGCCCTGCGCGAGTGGCTCTACGAGCAGAAACGGGCCGACGAGTCGCTGACCGCGCCGGAGTTGGCCCGGAAAGTGTGGGAGCAGTTCGGGATTGAACTGAGCGCGGGCCATATCAACTATCTGTTGCGCAAGGTAGAACTGACACGACCCCCAGGGCGGCCCCAGCGCTCCCAGGGGCAAGAGCCGAGCGTTGGCTCAGCCGCTCCTGCTCCATCCCAGGAGAATGCCGGTCTTTTTTTCCCTCGAAGGCGTGAAACAGGAGATGGGCGTGGTCGAGGTGGTTGAGGCCTGTCTCGCTGCAGCGCGACAGGAGTACGCCGCGGCTCATCCGGAGACCACGTTGCGCATCGTGACCGGCGAGCCGGAGACGCTGTGGCCCAAGCTGGATCACTTGCTCTACCTGCCGGTTTTGCACCTGACCCGCCCGAGCGAGTTGTACTATTATCAGGGCGCGGGATTGAAAGTGCTATACGGCTTCACCTACAAGTATCTCACCGTTGAGCGCTTCCTGGGCGAGGTCACCCGGCTACAGGTTGGCTACCCCTTGGCCGCAGCCTTGGCCCGCTGCTACAGCCAGGCCTGGTACCCGGGAGACGATCCCCTGTTCATCTTCACCGACTGGCACGTCAAGGCCCATTGGACCAAACACCGCGCCCACTCCGGCCACATCGCCATGTTGGAGCGGGTGATGCCCGGCACCAAGCAGTTGCTGGTCAACGGGCCGGACGGTCACCTGCTGGGCGGATGGAACTATGTCGTGGACACCCATTTGAGCCGGGTGCTGGTCGACCTGGAGGCGGAGCTGGCTACCCGCCTGGGGCGTCCCATCGCCTACAACATCTTCGACAGCGAGGGAAGTGGCTTACCGCTGGCCGAACGCTATGCCGAAGCAGGTCGCTACTACATCACCGTCTTGCCGCGCCAGGGGGATCAAAGCTTGGCGGCCTTCGCGGTGCTGGGAGAATGGGAGGCTGTCGCGAACGACCCCGACCACGAGGCGGTGTACGCCCGCTGGCAAGAGCCGCAGAAAGCCCAGAGCGACCCCCGGCGCCTGGTGCTGATGCGGCGGCGCGGAGACACGGACCCGACCCGGGTCTACAGCGGATGTATCCCGGCACACCTGTCCGCCGGTGCGGTGCCGGCCTGTTTCCGGCAGCGCTGGCCCTACCAGGAGCGGGTCATCCGGCAGATGGTGAACGGAGCGAACCTGAATGCCAACTACGGCTACACCTACCGGGAAGTACCGAATCGTACCGCGCGACGTCGGTGGGAGGAGGCGCAGGAGAGGGTCGAAGCCACCGAGCGGCGTCTGGCCCTGGAAGAAGAAGCCCTGGCGAATCTGCGCCGCCAATTGGACACTCTGCGGCAGACCTATGGTCGAGAGCGTGAAACAGCAGAGAAAGCCATCGAGCGCCAACGAGCCGAGGTCTGCCGGCGTCAGGAGAGCGGACGCCCGATTCGCCGCTGTCAGCAAGGCCTGCACCGTCGCCGGCGGCAATTGGCAGAGCTGAACACGCGGTTTCAGCGGCGACACCGCCGCTTGCTGCAACGCTGTGCCCGTCACCGAGTGCGCCGGTGCGAGTTGGAACGCGAACTGGCGGAGCGGCGTGCCGCCCGTGATGCCATCGACACGGCTACCCTGTGCCGCGAACGCGACCTGGAGAAAGACCAGATCATGCTCAACATGCAGGTGTTGTTAACCAGTATGCACGATTGGGCTCGCAATCACTACTTCGCCCCCGAATGGCGCAACCTGGAGTTGGATACGGCGACGGAGATGATCTATCGCAAGTCAGGGCAGGTCAAGTGGGGCCGGGAGGTGATCGAGGTAGTGCTTGATCCTTACCGCTATGCCGACCAGCAGCGTGCGATGGAAGAGACCTGCCGTCGCTTCAACGAGGCGGGGGTACGCTGGCGGGACGGGCGGCTACTCCGTATCCGCGTGGCGCGGGAGGAAAAATTCCAGTTATGCGGTTGTTAAAGTGCTGTGCAAACCTGATGCTAGACCTCCTCGTATAATATGTTTGATGTGGGAGGCGCCAGCCCGCCGCCCACTTGACAAATTGGGGATTCTCTGGCATCCTGGTGGCTGGCCCAGGGAGGGCAGCGCTTCACCTCCTTGTTTCCC
>JACIWR010000086.1 GCA_014360845.1 Anaerolineae bacterium | reverse complement strand
GCCGAGATCGCTGAGAAAATCTATGAATCTCTGCGAACTCTGCGTGCTCTGCGGTGAAGAGAAGGCATCAACACAAAAGAGGGAGACCACCGGTTTTTGAGCCTGGAGAATTTGCTTGATTTCGGTAATCGTTTTCATACATACCTCCAGGTCACCAGTTAATTTCCCCCTTGGGGTGAGCTATCTGTTACCCATGCTCCCCTCTGATTTCCATTCTATCAGAAAATAACGGGCAAGTCAACGAGATATTTCTCATTGGCTTGCCTGCTACCGCCATCCGCTGCGCCACCGCCGATGGCATGACGTGCCACCGCCCCATCCTGCGGCTGAAGTGAAAGAGGGCCGCGATCATCTCCCGGCCCTCTCTTACTTCTCACGACGACCTCTCTCCGCCCACGGGGGTGCCACAGTGCTCGCAGAAGCGGGCCTGCGGGCGCAGGGCCTGGTCGCAATGGGGACAGGTGAGCGACAATGGTTTGCCACACCGGTCGCAGAACTTAGCACCCGGGCGCACGAAGTAGCCGCAGTGAGGACAGCGAGGGGCTTGCCGCTGGCGGGGTTGGGTGGGAGCGCCGGGACGCTGCCAGTCGGCCTGTACCTCCGAAACCAGCGAGGACAGGGCTTGCCTGGCCGCACCGACTCCCCGTTCCAACGCCTCCTCGCCCTTTTCCAGTATCTGTTCTCCCTTTTCGCGCCCTTTCTGGGCCATCCGTCGGGCCAGGCGCTTTTGTAACACCCTCTGCCCTCGCGCGGCCCTCTCCAGTGCCCAACACCGAATGCCTCTCCGGCCCAGCAGAACGGCAACGATGAGAATCAGGCAAAGGAGCAAGGGCATCAGAACGGGAAGAGACATAGTGGCGGGGAAACCTGTCTGCCAGGCCCGGTAGCCCAGGACGAGGGCCAGCAGGACCAGCACGATGGTCACCAGGTGGCGCAGCAGGAAACTGACCACTCGCCAGCCGCCGCGCAGGAGAGACAGTTGTGTGGTCAGGCTGCGTGTATTCATGGGAATCTCTCCAGGTATAAATAGAGATGACCGGCCATTGACGATGGCCGGTCACCCTCAGACTTTAAGCCGCAGCCTCTACTTTCGCCCCACAGTTATCGCAGAATTTAGCTCCAGGCCGCAGGGCCTGTCCGCATTGGGGACAGTTGAGCTGCAAAGGTGCGCCGCAGTTATCGCAGAACTTGGCCCCTTCCCGCACGGGTTGCCCACAAGAAGGACATTGTAAACCCGCCGGGGCGGCGGTCGGAGCCGGGGCTTTCTTGGCCGGCGCGGGGGCAGGGGGGATGACAGGCACCTGGCCCGTGGCCACGTACTGGTCAATCAACTGGAAGACTTGATTGGGAAGCTGTTTCTGTTTCCAGGCCCCGTAGGCCGCCGGGATGAGGGCCGGCCAGAAGAGCAGGAGTCCCACTGCTCCCACCGCCGCCTTATCCACCCACTTGGCAGCTCCCATCTGAACTATCAGATTCTCATCCTGGCGGGTCATGGTCACGTTGAGGGCGGAGGACATGCCCAGAATCGAGCGCCAGGTCTCCGGCTGACGGGCCTGCACCACCAGCCCACCGCCGGGAGCTTCCAGGATTTGGGTCTCAAACTGCTGGCTTTGGAACCAGTCGGACACAACCCCCGCCAGCTCGTGCAGGTCTAAGCCCGGGGCGTGATACATCCTTTGCTCGGGCATCTATTCCCCCTTTTCCTCGGCGGTCAGCCGGACCAGCCTTTCCATCCCCAGGAGCACAGCCCACTCGTAGAAGATTTGGGTCAGCTCCTCGTGTAACTCGTCGCTCAGTTTCGGCTCTAGGGCGCGCAGCATCTCGGCCACGCGTTCTGCCTGCTGCTTTACCTCTTCCGGTTCGACCACGCCGTCGGCCAGGGCCTCCTGCCAGCTCTCCATCTGCTCTATGTATTTGGAGAACATGATTTCGTTCGACTCCGGGTCAAACCAACTTTTCCTGGCCATGAGCACCTCCTTAGTGAGTGCGCAGCGACGGGCTAAAGGCCCGTCTTACGAATCCGTTACTTCTGCTTCCCCCCGTACCTGGCCCAGCATAGACCACGGTCCGGTCCAGGTGATCTCCACCAGAGCTAATTTGCCCCGCCAATCGGCGTCGTCCGCGAAGAAGACCAGCTTATTCGTCCTCGTCCGGCCCCGCCATTTCCCTTTATGCAAATCCTCGACCAGCACCTCGACTCTTTGCCCCAGAAGTCGGGCGTTGATCTCGCCAGCGACGCGCTGCTGCAAGTCATCTACGGCCTGGCGGCGGCGTTCTTTCTCGGCGGCGGGCACGTCGTCGGGCCAACGGGCGGCAGGTGTGCCGGGCCGAAGTGAGTAGGCAGCGACGTGCACCATGTCGAAGCGCAGTTCCTCCAGCAGGCGATAGGTATTCTGAAACTGGGCCTCGCTCTCGCCGCAGAAGCCAACGATGACATCGGTGGCCAGGGCGGTATGAGGGATGGCGGCGCGGATGCGTGTCACCAGATCGCGGTATTGGGCCACGTTGTAACGTCGGCCCATGCGTCGCAGTATCTCATCGTCACCCGATTGCACCGGCAATTCGATGTGTTCGCAGACTTTCGGCAGGGAGGCGACAGCCTCGATGAGCTCCTCGCTCATATCAGCCGGATGCGAGGTGAGGAAGCGAATGCGCCACAGACCCTCGATCTGGTGCACGGCCTGGAGCACATCGGCCAAAGTGGGCTGGCCGGGGAGATCTCTGCCGTAGGCGTCCACATTCTGGCCCAATAGGGTTATCTCCCGCGCGCCCCGGTCAACCAATGCTCGCGCCTCTGCTACGATCTCGTCAATAGGCCGGCTGCGTTGGGGCCCTCGCCGCAGACGCACAATGCAGTAGGTGCAGCGATGATCGCAGCCAGTGCTGATGGGCACGTAGGCGGCGACGGGGGAGCCGGGTAGTTGGGTGGTTGGTTGGTTGCAAGATCGGGAGGTTGGTTGGCTGGCGAGGGCAAGGACGGCGTCCACGTCCGACGGCGCGGCGAAGAGGTCCACGTAAGGGTACTGCTGTTGCAGGCGGGGGATGTCGCCCACGAAGCAGCCCATCACCGCCAGCAGCAGGTCGGGGCGGCGACGTTTGAGGCCCTTGAGCGAGCTCAGGCGACCGATGACCTTGTCCTCAGCGCTTTGGCGCACGACGCAGGTGTTGAGCACGACGAGGTCGGCCTGCTCGGCACGCGGTGCGGGGCCATAGCCGAGGGCGATCAGCCCATCGGCCAGGCGTCGCGAGTCGGCCTCGTTCATCTGGCAGCCGATGGTCCACAGGTAATAGGTTCTGGGGGGCGAGCCACACTGATTCATGAGTACTCCGGAGATGAGGTGTTATGCACTGTATGTTGCGCGACCATCACGCCAACGCTGCCACTCAAGCCCCTCCACTCCGTGAGAGGCTTGGGAGTGGGATCAATCGTAGTGTATCCCCAGTCCGGCATTTTGTCAAGAACCAGAGAAATCGGGGGTGCATTTCACTTGTGGGGCGAGTTGCTGCTGTGCCCTGGCCTCGGAGACCTCTCCCATCCCCTCAGAATATGGTAGACGCGGTTTCTTACCGCGCAAGTATCTTCTCAAAATGTAGGGGCGAACCCTTGCGGTCGCCCAGGCGGGCAGGTGCAAGACCTGCCCCTACCCCAAATTATTGAGAAGATACCCGCGCAACCCCGGTCACGACAGCCGCGCTATGGAAAGCGCGGCTACCAGGTAATGACCAAACAGTAAGGGCACGGCGCGCCGTGCCCTTACCGGGAGGGGAGTGCATCCTGCAGTGGCGATCAGTTCAGTGATAGTTGCGCAGGACGAGGGGCAGGTAGATGTCGAAAGTGCCCTCTCCCATAACCACACCCACCGGGCCGAAGACGTTGTTGGACTCGTCGCTCTCCGGCACGAGGGAGAAACGCTGCCAGACGACGGGATTCTCCGGCCAGTAGTAGTTGTCCACCTTGGCGTAAGCGGTGTGTTCTTCCATCGTGCTGAAGCCCGCGTAGGAAAGATGCACCTCCCGCACCTGACCAGGGTAAATCGGCGAGGACACGCCCCACACATCTGGACTGACCGCCGAGGAGGGGTACGAGGGCGGCGGGGCCTGATCCAGGAAAATGTTGACGTAGAAGGGAAGTTTGCCGTTCGGGTTCCAGGCCGGACCGGTGCCCTGGTTGCGGACCCGCACCGTGAAAGTCACCGGTGTGCCGATTAAGATGGTCGCCGGCGTGACGGTGACATCCTCGATGACCAGATCAGGCACGCCGATGAAGGGCGAACTCTCGTTGTCGGTTTCATCGGAGTCGGGGCCGAAGCTGTGATTATCGCCGATGGTGAAGGTCGGTTCGATTTGGGTCAGGCCGGAGGGCAGCATCAGACTGCCGTGACCATCACTCACGGCCTGGACGGAGACGACGAACTGCACGCTGCCATTGGCCCCCACGCCCAGCGTGCCCAGGCTGCGGGTGTACACCGTGCCGTTGGTGGTGGACCAGCCGCTGCCGCGATAGTCGGTGTAGGCAGGTCGGATGGCGGTGAGCACCACGCCACTGGCAGGCACGTCGCCGTTGTTGGCGTAGTTCAGAGTGTAGGTTATCCATTTGCCGGGGTAGACCGTGTTGTCGTCGTAGCTGGCCAGGAGTTGCAGGTCCACGGCGTTGACCTGGGTCTGCTCGGCATCACTCACCGTGCCGGTAAGCTGAGAGCATCCCATTCGCACCAGGCTGTTCAAGACGGCGTCGGGCGGCAGCGGGCCGTTGACCGTGGCCGTGACGACGATGGTTCCGGAGCCGCCCAAGCCGTCCACCTGGCCCAAGTGCCAGATGTTGTTGCCGGAAGTCGGCGCCGGATGGGCGGTGATGCTCCCCAGGTGACTGTCCCAGGTGGCGGTGATGACGGTGTTGGTGGCGTTGGCGTTGCCGGTGTTGGCGTAATCAATGGTGTAGGTGATGATCTGCCCGGCGTGGACGGGGTCGGTCCAATCCCGTATGGACAGGCTCAGGATGGGTGCGGAGTTGACCTCGGCCAGGGCGGTGGTGTTGTAAGTTTCTGAGACCTCCTGGCAGGTCATCTCGGCCCGGTTGACCAGGGTGAGGGTGTCGGTCAGCGGGGCATCCACAGTGACGGTGACGACGATGGTGCCGCTGCCTCCCTCACCGGGCAACAGACCCAGCTCCCACACGTTGTTGCCCTCGTCGGGTATGGGACTGGCGCTGACGAAGTTCACGTGGGCGTCATAGGTATCGGTGATGACCAGGTTAGTGGCGTTGGCGTTGCCGGTGTTGGAGTAGTTGATCGTGTAGGTCAGCGTCCCCCCGGCCTCGACCACGGCCCGGCCGGCCCGCTTGGCGATGTGCAACTGCGGGCGCGAGCGGACATAGGTGACGAGGAAATCGCCGCTCACATCGGTCTCCGTGCTGTCAATGTAGGCGGTGTTCAGCAGCGGGGTGCCGTTGGTCAACGGACTGGTGACCCGAACGACGAGGGTGCGGCTACCACCCTCCCCACTATCCAGTGTGCCCAGGGCCCAGCCGACGATGCCGTCGCTGTGCTCACCACCGCCGGAGGCGAAGATGAACTCAACGCTGCCGGGCGGATCGTCCGGGAGTTCGTCCCACAGAACCGTGTTGTGGGCAGCCCCCTCGCCCGTGTTGGTGTAAACCAGAGTGTAGGTGATGTACTGTCCGGCGTCCACGGGATTGGGCGTGCCGGACAGGCTCACCACCAAATCCGGCGATTTGATGGTGGTGGTCACGTCCGCGCCAACGACGGGGGTGGTCTGGTCGCTGTCAATCTGATAGCCGGTGTTGGTGATCACCGTGCCGGCGGGCACAATGGAGGCCACGGTGACGTACAGGAATACATCTCTACTTTCCCCAGCCCCCAGGGTGCCGACATTCCAGGTGACCACGCCATCGTCATGTACGCCGGGTGGATCACCCGTCGTACGCGAAAAAGTGGTGCTGATGGGCACGTAGTCGGTGATGACCACACCCGAGGCGTTCTCGTTGCCGTTGTTGCTAAACCGAATTTGGTAGGCGATTTCGTCACCGGCATCCACGGGGTCAACGACATCGGACTTGGTGATGCTCAGCACGGGCCGGCTGCGCACGGTGGTGGTCACCGTGGCCGCGACCACGGGATCGGTCTGGTAGCTGTCCATCTGGGTGATGCTGGTGAGCACGGTGCCGTTGGGCAGCGGAGAATCCACACTGGCGGTGATGACGATTTGGTGCGGGCCATCGGTAGCCAGGTTACCGATGTTCCAGGTGCGCACGTGACCGACGCCGCCGCTGGGTGCTGGCTCTGAGGAGACGAAGGACAGGTTGCTGTCCAGGGTTTCGGTGATGACGAACCCCGTCGCGGTAGCGTTGCCGGTGTTGGAATAGGTGATGGTGTAGCTCAGCAGCGCGCCAGCTTCGACCGGGTCCGGGCTGTCCTCTTTGCTCAGGTTGAGGACCGGAGCCGTCACGGTGATGTAGCCAGTGCCATCAGTGATGGTGGTAGTCGGCCAGCACGTGGCCTGGATAGTGGCCGTGCCGCTGAACTCTGGAGTGAAGGTGGTGCTCGTACCGAAGGTAGGATCGAGATAGCCATCGGCCGGGCCGGTGCCACTCCAGGTCGCCGTCTGTAAGCCGCGCAGGTTGTCGTACTGGTCGTAACCCCGTGAGTACACGGTGAGATCGTCGCGCACGACCAACGTGGCGGTGATGAACTCGGAACCATCCGCGTGCTCGATGCGGATGTAGCTCAGGTCGGCAGCGTCTATGTCTATATACCCGGTCCCGGACCGGCCCCCGTAGGAGGCAACCACGGTGCGGTTTTCCCCGGCGCGGGTCAGCGAGACGTTGCCAGTCCAAACACCGGAGACGAAAGCCGAGCCCAGTGCCTCCGTGGGATTTATGTCCCCGCCGTTGGTGGTGCTCAACGTCACCGTGTTGTTCCAGTCGCGCAGGATATTCTCGTACTCGTCGCGGGGGATGATAGTGGTGGCGAAAGGTGCCCCCGCCGTACCGTCGCCAGGGACCTGCACGAGGAAATGGTCCAGTGGCCCCGGCAAGATGTTCACCGTGGTGGTGACCGTGTCCGTCCCGCCGTCGTCGTCCGTCACCCGCAGACCGATGATGTAGGGACTGGGATAACTGGCCGTCGTCCAGGTGTAGTACGTGGTCTCGCCCACGCCGTCGTCGTATTGGCCGTCGTTGTCGAAGTCCCACTCGTAGGTCAGGATGTCGCCCGCGCCCGCATCAGAGCTGCCGCTGGCGTCGAAGGGGACGGGCACGCCAGCGGTGCCTGTATACGGGCCGCCCGAGTCGGCCACGGGGGCCACGTTGGCGATGCTGACCGTTTGGGTCACGGTGTGAGCTGCACCCTCGTCGTCGGTGACGGTCAGCGAGAGAACGTAGTCGGCGTTGTCGGTGTAAGTGTGGGTGACGGTGATGCCGCTGCCCGGCGCGCTGCCGTCGCCGAAGTCCCAGGTGTAGGTCAGCTCGTCGTCGCCGGGGTCACTGGACTGGCTCGCGTCCCAGGTGAGGACGCTGCCCTCTAAACCGGACACCGGCCCGGAAATCACCGCCGTGGGCGTGACGTTGTACACCGAGACCAGGGTGGTGGCGAGGCCGCTGCCACCGTCATCGTCCAAGACGCGCACGCGCACGGTGTAATCGCCGTCGTCGGTGTAGACGTGGGTGGCAGTGACCCCTGCCTGGTTCACGATGTCCCACGAGCCGTCGTCGGTCCAGTCGAAAGAGTAGGTGAAGGTGTCAGCACCGGGATCGGTCTGGGAGGCAGTGACGGTGACGAGCGAGCCCTCGGCCACGGGACCGTCGTTGCTGGCCGAGGCCGTGGGAGCGACGTTGTTCACCGTGACGGTAGTGGTGTACTCGGTCTCGCCGTCGTCCTTATCCTGAATCTTGCCGCCGACCACCACGAAGCCGTTGTCGGTGGTCGCACAGGAGGTGTTGGTGATCGTGCCCCAGGCGCTGTAGCCGCTGCCGCAATTGAAGGCGTACTGGAAGCCCGTCGCCGCGTCCACCGGGCTTGGATCAGACGGATTGGTCAGGGACAGGACGATGTTGTCCCCCTCGTCTACTTCGGCCGGCGCGTTGAAGGTCGCCGTGGGCGCCACGTTGTTCACCGTGACAGTAGCGGTGTACTCGGTCTCGCCACCGTCTTTGTCCCGAATCCTGCCGCCGACCACCACAGAACCGTCGTCGGTGGTCGCACAGGAGGCAGTGTTTGTCGCGCTCCATGTTCCGTAGCCACTGCCACAATCGAAGGTGTACTCGAAGCCTGCCGCCGTGTCCGCCGAACTCGGATCGAAAGGACTGGTCAGCGACAGGGCGATGTTACTCCCTTCGTCCACTGCCGCTGGCGCGTTGAAGGTCGCCGTGGGCGCCACGTTGGAAACAGTGACGGTCTGGGTCGCGGTATCTGAGGCGTCGTAGGCGTCGGTCACGGTCAGGGTGATGGTGTAGCTGGCGTTGTCGGTGTAGGCGTGGGTGACGGTGATCTCGTTGCCCGCCGTGCTGCCGTCGCCGAAGTCCCAGGCGTAGGTCAGCGCGTCGTTCTCCGGATCGCTGGAAGCGCTGGCGTTCCAGGTGAGCACGCTGCCCTCAGCACCGGTCTCCGGGCCGCTGATGACCGCCGTGGGAGCCTGGTTGGTCACGGTGACGCTGGCCGTGTCGGTGATCGTTCCGTTGCCGGCAGCCACGGTGTCCGGGAACGCCCCGATGGTCGTCCCGGCGGTGAACAGGCCGCTGGCGTCAATGGTCCCCCCGCCGTTGATCACCGCCCAATTCAGGCCGGGATCGGGTATCTCGTTGTTGAACTGGTCGTAGCCGAGCGCGGTGAACTGTTGGGTGTCGTAAGGGTGCAATTCGGCGCTGGAGGGAGAGACAACGACGAGATGCAGAGAACCGGGCTGGAGGTCAATGTAGTCGGTGCCACTGGCGCTTCCGGACTGGGCAGTCACCTCGCGATTGTCGCCGGCGGTGGTCAGGCTGACCAATCCGCTCCACACCCCGCCGCTGAAGGCGGTAGTCGTCGTCGGGCTGATGATGCCGCCGTTAGAGGTAGACAGCGTGGCACTACCGGTGAACGAGGTGACGGTGTTGTCGTACTCATCCAGGGCGGTGATGACCGTGGTGAACTCGACACCAGCGGTGCCCGTGGCCGGCACGTCAACCGCGAAGTGATCGAGTGCGCCAGCCGTGAAAGTGACCACGGTGGTATCGGTCACGGTGTCCACCTGGGCGGTGACGGTGGCCGTCTGCGCAAGAGTAGCCGAGGTGAGTATGGCCTGGGCACTGCTCAGGGCAGAGGTGGTAGTGACCGTGTCGGTGCCGCTGTCTTGGAAAGTGCCGGCGGTGGTGGTGAAAGTGACTACCGTGCCGTCGTCCACCCCTTCCAGGGCGGCGGTGAGAGTGGAGGTGGAAATCCCGTTGGCGACGATGCTGGTCGGATCAGCGCTGAGGGTGATGGTAATGTAGCCGTTGCTGCCCGTGGGCAGGATTCCGTCCTCCGATGTCTCGTCGTTCCCGGCCAGTGTCTCGGTGGACACCGGCAATCCGGTGATGGTCAAATCCAGCAGCGATGCTACCGGATCCAGCGGCGAGCTTTCCTGCCGGTCCCTTTCCAGAAGGCGCGGGCTGGCCTGAGCTGGAGGCAACCAAATCCCATTGCAGAGGAGCAGCGCCGTGCAGAGGAGCACCGTTGCTCCCACAAACAGGCTCGAATGTCTGAACGAACCCTTCATTGTGACCTCCTAATTTGGGCAGCCGCAGTAACGCGATAACAGGGCTTACTTTTTGTCCTGTAAGAAGCCCTGTTGATGCGCATAGTATGGAAGGGGAGCTGGACCACAGGTTGCTCCCCCCTGCTTTTCATTCTATCATGGAGTTGTTAGAAGGGGGATAGGGGGTGCTTAAAATTCTCTTAGAAGAATGGGTAGCCTCCCTCAATTGTGTTAATGTCTTCCCGCAGAGCATGCCGAGACCACCTACGAATCTCCGCGCACTCTGTGTGCGTATCTTCTCAATAATTTGGGGTAGGGGCAGGTCTTGCACCTACCCGTCTGGGCGACCGCAAGGGTTCGCCCCTACATTTTGAGAAGATACCTGTGTGCTCTGCGGTGAAGAGAAGGTGTCAACACGAAAGAGGGAGACCACCGGGCAGTCACAATTGAGGTAGCGTCGGGGCCTGTCCCCTGGGGCGACGTTGCTTTTCGCCGGAGTCCAGCGGAGTGGCTACCGCGCCGGGTGCACCCAGAGGCGCGTTCCATCGGTGACGATCTCGATGGTGCCCCGCTCGTCGGTGCGCAACACCGTCCGCCCGGCCAGCCGCTCCAGCACCTCCGGCGACGGGTGCCCGAAGCGGTTATCCGCCCCCACGGAGATGATTGCCAGTTGCGGGGCCACTGCCTGCAAGAAGGCCGCGCTGGACGAGGTGTCGCTGCCGTGATGGGGTACTTTGAGCACCGTGGCTTGCAGCGGCTGGCCGGAATCCACCAGTGCGGCTTCCACTTCCTGCTCGATGTCGCCCGGCAGGAGAAAAGTGACCTGGCCCCACGTCCAGCGGGTGACGGCGGAGGCGTTGTTGGCCTTGTCCTCGGGGTCGGGATCGCCCGCCGGATGCAGCATCTCGCACACCAGGCCCGGCTCCAGCTCGATGCGCACGCCCCTGCGGGCCAGCAAGGCGGGGATACGCTTCTCGGCGATGAGTTCCAGCCAGCGGGCGTAGGTCTCAGAAGTAGCCGGATACCCCGGTTCGAGCACGCGGTCCACGCGGTAACGCTCCAGTACGGGGACGAGACCGGTCAGGTGATCGGTGTCGGGATGGGTGAGGATCACCAGATCGAGGCTGCGGTCCCAGAAGGGCATTCGCCGTCCCAGGGCGGCGGTGAGCGCCGTCGGGTCGGGTCCGCCGTCAATCAGCACCTGGCGTCCCTGGGGTGTCTGGATGAAGATGGCATCTCCCTGGCCCACGTCGAAGAAGACCACGTGCAACTTGCCATCGGGCAGACTGACCGCTGCCATCCAAATCAGAATCACGGCCAGGGCCAATCCGGCGACCAGGGCTTTCATCGGCAGGCGGCTGGTCAGACGTTGCCGCAGCGATTGTCTCTGTGCGGAGTCCATGCGGCTCACCATGTAACCTCCCAGCAGCAATCCGTAGTAAATCCACACCGACAGGAGGCTTATCTGTCCCAGGCTGAGGGCGGCGTAAGGCACGCGAGCAGAGAGTTCTACCACGCGGATGGTGTAGGTCAGAAACAGCCAGGCTATCCAGGCCAGCACCTGCCCGGCGGGCAACCACACGAGGCCAGCCAGGGTGGCCACCCCGCCCCAGAGCATCACTCCGGGCTGGGCGGGCAGGATCAGGAAGTTGGTGAGCAGGGTGATGAGCGAAAGCTGCCGAAAATTGTAGAGGATGATGGGCAGGGTGGTGATCTGCGCAGCCAGGGTGACGATGAGGGCCTCGTTGATCATAGCCACAAGGCGCTGGGCCATCTCCTCGTGAAAGAGCGCGGTCAGCAGCCGGGTGGCCTGGCGTTCCAGGGGAGCAGTGAAGAGGATGAGTCCGCCTGTGGCGGCGAAGGAGAGCTGAAAACCCACATCCCACAGGGTATGCGGATTGATGGCCGTCATCAAGAAAGCGGCCGTGAATAGCGAGATGAGGGCGTCGGCCTGGCGACCGTAGTGCAGGGCGATCACGGTCAGCGCGCCCATGATGGCGGCGCGCACCACCGCCGCCGACGCGCCGACGAACAGGGTGTAGAGCACGATGCCGCCCACGGCGAAAGGCATCGCCCACCGCCGCCCGAAAAGACGCGCACTGAGCGCGGTGAACAGCCCGGCGATGATGCTGATGTTGAACCCTGAGATGGCGATAATGTGCGTTGTGCCCGTGGTCGAGAAGGCAGTCATCAGGTCGGCGGGGATGCCGCTCTCCACCCCCAGCAGGATGCCGGTCAGCAACGCGGCCTGGGGATCGGGCAGGAGGCGGGCGATGGTATCCTGCGCGCGACGTTTGAGAAAGTAGAGTGCAGCCCAGAAGGGATTACCGCGCCCGCGCTCCAGCAGTGTGACCTGCGGGCGACGCAGCAAGGAGTACACCCCCTGACGAGCCAGATAGTCCTTGTAGGAGAAATCCGTGAACTCGGGCGGTGTCTCCAGCAGACCGCGAATCTCCAGCCGGTCGCCGTAGCGATACTCGGGATACCGGGGGACGCGCACCAGAGCCAGACCGCGCACCTGGTGCTGGGAGGTGTCTTCAAGGGTAATGGTGTCGGCCCGCAGGCGGAGATTGGTGTAAGTGGCGCGTACATCGGGTTCGGCCACCACCACGCCTTGGATAGTCACCCATCCCGTGTCGTTGTAGTGGGCCAGGGAGTGCTCATCGAACCGGGGGGTGCTGGCGTTGAAGCGCAGAGCACCTAACAGCAGGACAAGACCACAGACGCCCGCCAGACGGATGGGCCGCTCTCGCCACCAGAGAACCACCAGCGCGACGGGCAGCGCCGTTGCCAGCCCGATGAACTCTGAGGGCAAGGGGAACAGCGAAGCCAGGTAGATACCCAGGAGCCAGGCACTGCTGAGATAGACGAGGGTCATCTTGCGCGTCTTTCTTCTGCTCGTGCAACCGCCATTGGGACCTTTTATCCCGTGCTATCCTGGAAGTGGTAGCTCCACACTTAATCGTGGAAGTGCTTTTCCATCCACAGGACCACCCAGGACTGCGCAGGAAATTATACCAATTGTCCATTCAAGAACCGTATTCTCCGAGGGGACCGTCACGAGTTTGGGACAAGGCCCTGAGGCGTCTCCAGGGGCCAGGCAAGGCTGAGTCCGGTGCAAAGAGAAGCCATAGGCACCTGGCTGACGTCATAGCCAG
>JACIWR010000085.1 GCA_014360845.1 Anaerolineae bacterium | reverse complement strand
GAAAGATCAGAAAGAGAATATAACTAAAACCACGGGAGGGTGAGAAATGGGAGGAGTGTTATGGGGACGCACCGCTAGGTGACAGTCACCCCCGATCTGCTGGTGAGAAAGACGCTCAGGGAGCCGTATCTTGCCCTCTTTTGCGAGCCTCCCGTGCCGAAAAGGTGACTGTCACCCGGCCTGCGTTAGAATATTGAAAAGCCTTGGTTGCGGGAGGAGGGAACTTGACAGCAGGGGGGCTTCGTGTTAATATGAAAATGGCATCCAAGCAGGCCGGGCGGTCGCGCCCTGAGCATCCTCAGGGTGAGGAAAGTCCGGACTCCGCAGAGCACGGTGCTGGCTAACGGCCAGGCGGGGCGACCCGACGGATAGGGCCACAGAAACATACCGCCTGAATCATTTCAGGTAAGGGTGAAAAGGTGGTGTAAGAGACCACCGGCGGGGCTGGTGACAGTCCCGGCCAGGCAACCCCCACCGGGAGCAAGGCCAAGCAGGAGGGAGCGCCTGCGGGCGCAGGGAGCTGCTCGTGCCCTTTGACCTCCGGGTAGGCCGCATGAGGCGCACGGTAACGTGCGTCCCAGATAGATGACCGCCACCCCATCCAGGGGGACAGAATCCGGCTTACAGGCCTGCTTGGGTGCCAAATCTTTCCTTTGCTTACGTAGGACGGGTTGCCTACCCCTCTACGGGTTGCAAGTCAAGCAGGGTATCGCGAACTTGTTGTATCAGCTTTTCTGGTTTAGTGGGAGATGTGGCTAATGCCTCTACATAAGCTCCCATGTTGTCCAAAAACCAGATGTAGACTGCCGGCTGCTGAAGACTCAACTTGCCCGGTCCCGCCCACACCACGCGCGGCTCAACCCAAACTTCCGTACCAGTGATGTTGCTGAGGTATTCACTGAGACGCGCAGCGTTAGCTTTGGCTTGCCGTGAAGGGTTCTTGTCCAATTGCCGACGAGCCGGTCCGCGGCAGCGGAACCATCCCTCACCTCGGTTCAGGAAATGTCCGTTGTAGCTCTTGATCTCCAGGACGTAAACACCCGACGGTCCGACTAATACCGCGTCAATGTCCCCTCTATCGCCGGGAAGCACCACATTGCAGAAAAGTGTCCATCGCCCGTCCAGGCAACGTCGCAGCGCCTTCACCGTCCTCTCTTCACCCTGACGGCCCAGGTAGTATTGGTCTCGCTCCTCAAGCAGCCGTTCGATTGGTCTCAGCAGAACGCATGCCACCAAGAGCATCGCTACACCCAGGCCGCTAACCCAGAGAGGTATCTTGAACTCTATCAATCCTCCTGGATAGGCAAGTCCTAAAACTATCAGGATGAGGGAGAGTCCCAGCGAGCTCAGCCAAAGCGTAAGCGCCGGGAAGAGCAGGTACACCGCCCTGCGCTGTTTAGTTTCTTCCTGACGGCGCAGATAGTCGCTGCCGGGAACGACTTGCAACGCGCCTGCCCTGGTTCGTGCTGGCTCTGGCTGTGGTGATGATGTTGCCAGCGGCGTCTCTTTTGGGAGTCGCGCCTCTTCCGCAACGGGCCTGGCGGGTTCTTGGGGACGCGATTGGCGAGCAGTGAGCAAGACCCTGGCCGCCTGCCGGGCGCGGGGATCGTAGGCCTTGCGCGCTGCCCAGGCCAGGTCTTTGTCGCTGATTTTGCCAGCATCGAGCAGTTCGCCCAGAGGGCCTTTGCCACCGCTGAACGACCAGACGACGGCCCGGGCCTGTTCCACACTCATCTTCGGCGGCGCCTGATCTCCCAGCAAAGTGGCTGCTGCCCACCGAACCCTTTTATCGTAGGCTTGGCTGGCAGCGTATCTCAGGTCGTTCTTGCTGATCAATCCCTCGTCCAGCAAGTCACCAATAGGTCGTTTCAAACCTTTGAAAGGCCAGATGACGGCGCGAGCTGCGGCAATGGGGTCGGGTGGGGATTGTTGCTCCTCCACCACTGGCTGCGCTAGCTCAGCAGGAGAGGGAGATGGGGAAGGTGTTGGTTCAGACTTGGGCGCGGCCTTGGCCTGCAAGCTGGCCAGACCCTGCCGGGCCTGCACGTTATCCGGGTCGAGAACCAACACACGCTTGAGTATGGCTATGCCCTCTTGCAGGTCGGGCGTCAGGCCAGCCAGCCACAACAGAGCGGGAATGTGGTCCGGGTGTTTGACCAGAACTTCCCGCAGCAAGGACACGGCTTTGTCTTTTTGCTCTGCCAAAGCCAGCCGGCGGGCTTGCTCGATTATCTCAGAAACTGGCTGCGATGTAGTCACGATGATAAGTCTCCTCCACATCGTATTTTTCGTTGCTTGGATAACGCTAACAACCTTCGTTCTCAAACTGCCTTCTTCCGGCGGGTCGCTGGTCAGGGCGCATGCATTAGTTCTTAGTTCTCCTCATTAGAGCAGAAAATCGTAGCGCTGGGGTCTTGGCCCAATTCGGACGGAGGACAGGCTCTCCAGCCTGCCTGGACAGCTTGGAAAAGCTGTCCTACATTGCACGATACCGGGCACTGGGGGAGCTTCACCCATCGAGGTCGCCGGCATCTTCCTCTTGCTCCTCCAGCACCATCTCCACCACGCGGTCCAGGCGGAATGTGCGCAGGGCATCGCGATAATAGCAGTGGGCAACCAGATACAGGTTACCCCGTTCTTCGCTCACGCGCAAGGGACGTATCACCCGCTCGGTTTCCCAGCCGTTGGCATCCACGTAACGCATGCGCACCCGTCCCCCCTTTTTCAGCGCCTCGGAGATGGTCGGTGGCAGAGGCAAATCGTAAGAACGGGGATAAGCGATGGAGCCGCCCTGGAAAGCGAGCACCTCGCCCAGCGTGGTGATGCTCCAGCGGCGCTCCAGATCGTGCCGGAGTCGTTCCCAAAGGCCAAAAGTGGTCCACACATCGCCCAGAGCGCGGTGGGTGGGGGTGATCTCCAGGTTCAGGGCCTCGGCCACGGCGGAGAGGTTGTTGTGGGCAAAGTTATACAGGCGACGCACCAGGGTGAGGGTGTCTATCACCGGGTTCTCGGGCAAGGGTCGGCGCGCGATTTCGAGCTCCGCCGCCAGAAAGCTCAGGTCGAAGGGGGCGTTGTGAGCTATCAGCACCGCGCCGTCCATAACCTGTAGCAGGGAAGTGATCACCTGGTCGAAGGTGGGCGCGCCGCGCAACATCTCCGGCGTGATGCGGTTGACGCTAAAGGCCCCTGGCGAGATAGACCGTTGCGGGTCTACCAGGGACTCAAAGCGGTCCAGCACCACGCCGCCCCGCACACGCAGACAGGCCACTTCGCAGATGCGATGGCCGTAAGTGGGGCTGAGACCAGTGGTCTCAACGTCAAAGATGGCGAAAGTGGTCTCGTTTAACGGTTGGTCGGGGTCGAAGGGATGATTCATCTGGTTTGGAACCCGCCGGACGTCGGTCGCAAGGGGTAAGCTCTTCAGGGCGAGCAGGTGGAGGGCCGGAGTGATCTGCTGGCGATCAGCGCTTGCCGCGGACCTCGATCACCTGTGTGAGCCTGCTATCTTTGTTGCATTAATTATACTACTGTTCGCATAATTCCTCAACCCGTGCAGCGGGGAGGGTGCTCGGCTGAGGATGCACCGCCGTGGAACAGGCGGTGCTGGTTGTGGGCGGAAGAGAGCCCTACCCGCCACCACGGAGTGCTCATGGGGCGCAGCGGCCGGTCGCCCCTACAGGGCGCACACTCGCCCCAAAACTGACGAACGCCCCATCAACGAAAAACCATTGACAATCCACTGATTTGGTGGTACAATGAAATTACCTTTCTCCCAACCCGCATTCGGCCTTTCCATCGCAGCCGACATAGTCGAGATTCCAACAATGAAACATATGTCCAATCTCATGCACGAGAACGCACACTGGAACACCGGCCTTTAGCTGTTTTCCTGCCCCAGGCCGGTGTTTTGCCTATTTGATGAAAAGTGTCTTTCAGCCAACCGGGTGGTGAGATCGAGAAAGGAGGCGAGGCGTTCTTCCGCAACCCAGGTAATCGTTTTCAGAATTTGCGCCGGCTGGCGATATAGACGGCGCAATCGTAGAGAGTTCGTGTGTACCCCCAACGGTCACTGCCCAGCCCGATTGAGATCGCTCCTCTGGGGCGTTTCGCGCCGGGTATCGCTTTCGCCGATACCTTCTACCCACTGTTCCTCAGGACCGGTCGGCGCAGGCTGACCACCAGCCGCAGATACAGAGGCGATCTTTAGTCACCGCTGAGCAGTTACTCTCGACGTTTAGTTAAGGAGTGTCACAATGGAACAAAAAATTTGCTGTGTGTGTCACACGACAGTGGGTGAAGAGGCCAAAACCATAGGGGGGCGATGGTACTGCGAAGAGCACTACGCCAAAGTGACCCGCGAGCGCAAGGGCATCTGGCAGTCGGGCATAGCAGAGATTGTGGCTGTGCTGCTCTTCGTCGCCTTGATCGAGATCATCATCTCCTGGACCAAGCCAGCGCTGAGCGGAACATCCCTGCTGCTGGCAGGCATCATCATGGCTCTGGTCCCCGCCGTGATCTGGATGATCTTCTTCTACCGCCAAGACCGTCTGGAACCGGAGCCCAAAGCCTATGTCCTGGAGGTCTTTCTGCTGGGCGCTTTGCTGGCCAGTGCCCTGGGTATCCCTCTGGTACGGGATTTCTTCCGCGTACAGGATTGGCTGGGCCAGAGCACACTGACCAATGTGCTGGGCTCCATCCTGGTCATTGGCTTCGTGCAAGAGTTTCTCAAGTACGCAGCGGTGCGCTACAGCGTCTACCTCTCGACCGAGTTCGACGAGCGAGTTGACGGCGTGGTCTACGGCACCGCTGCCGGACTGGGCTTCGCCGCCATGCTCAACATCAACTACGTGGTGTCCAACGCCGGGGTAGACCTGCGCATGGGCATGATTCGCATCGCCATCACCACCCTGGCCCAGGCCAGTTTCGCCGGCATCAGCGGCTACTTCTTGGGGCGAGCCAAATTCGAGGAAGAGCCGGTGTGGTGGCTACCGCTGGGAGTGACCATCGCCGCCGTGCTGAACGGTGTGTTCACCTTCGTACGCGGCGAGATCAGCCGCGTGGGCCTGACGGTGAACCCCTGGAACGGGCTCATCCTGGCCACAGTGGTAGCGATAGTCACCTTCATCGTCCTGTACTACTTGATGCGCCGCGCCAACAAACTCACCTTGGCTCAGGCCCAGGGAGCATAGGGGGAAAGAAGGAGAAAGAATCATGGCAAAGATGGCTACCAAGACATCGCCCCGCGATCGCTGGGCGGATTGGGCTGTGGTGGGGGTCGTAATAGTGGCTCTACTCCTCGGCTGGGCGCTGAAAGCCTCAGCGGAGAACAGAACTTTGTCCTACAGCAACGAGGGCATCACTGTCTACTACCCCGCCGGCTGGCTGTTGGATAAAAAGTCAAACTACGCGGTCGAAGTGAGCGACCCCAATTCGGGTCTGTTCAAGACCACATATATCGTACAGAAAGAGTTAATAGATGCCGGGGCGTCGGAGAGGGCGGCTCTGACCAACTTGCTCAACAACATCTCCCTAAGCCGGGCCCAGACGACGACGGCCTACAAACTCTTCGAAGTAGAAGAAGTGCAGGTGCGGGGCCAATCCGCTGTGAAAGCATCCTTCGTTTACGTGGAGGAAAAACCAGACCCCTTCCGCGAGACCATGCCCGTGGTCGTGGTAGGCGCGGACTACGCTTTCGTTGAAGGGGGGCAAGTATACGTCTTCACCCTCCTCGCTGCCGAATCCGATTTTGCGGCGGCCGAGGGGCGTTTCCTGGCTTTCCTGGAATCGTCGAAGCTTGGGTGACGGGGGGAAGGAAAGGAGTGACGGACGATGAAAAGACTATTTAGATTCTGGAGTATTCTGGTCGTCCTGGCCTTACTCGTCGGAGCAGTGGGCCTGACCCCGGCTTCGGCTTTGGACAGGAAAACCCGCCAGGACATCATGAAAGCAGTCGTGTCCCTGGGCCCCGTGCTGGAGGTGACCAGAGACGGGCGCACCGAGACGCGAGTAGTGCAATGGGGCTCGGGCACCATCCTCACCCCCGATGGCCTGATCCTGACCAACTATCACGTCCAGGACACCAGTGACCTCGTAGACATACTGCCGCCAGAGGTCGAGCTGGTGGAGGGCATCATGGCCGTGTTCATGACCACCCGCTCAGATCAGCCCCCCACGCCGGTGTTCTTCGCCGAAACAGCGTCTGCCGATCGCGGGTTGGACCTGGCAGTGCTGCGGATCACGATGAACATTGACGGCAGCCGCGTAGACCCTGACGACCTGGACCTGCCCTACGTACCCATGGGTGACTCCGACGAACTGGAGATCGGCGATACACTGAACATCTTCGGCTACCCGGCCATCGGAGGGGAAACCATCACCTTTACCTCTGGCAACGTAAGCGGCTTCACCTCCGAAGCGGGCATCAAGGGGCGCGCCTGGATCAAGACCGACGCCACCATCTCCGGCGGGAACAGTGGCGGCACCGCCGTGGATGAAAACGGCCTGCTGGTCGGCGTACCCACCCAGGCTGCCGTGACCGAGCAGGTAGTGGATTGCCGGCCTATCGTGGACAGCAATGGGGACGGGCGCATTGACGAAAACGATCCCTGCATCCCCATCGGCGGGTTCCTGAACGCGCTACGGCCGGTCAATCTGGCCAAACCGCTTGTCCAGGCAGCGCTATCCGGTGTAGGCTACGAGGATGAGGGCAAGCGAGAGGAGGAAGAATACACGGGCCAGGCGGAGTTCACGCGCCTGTTCTTCTCCCCCGGCGTCAACGAAGCCAACCTGCCCACCTCGGTCATCTACAGCGCCCCCTCCGGTACGCGCAGCCTGTACCTGTTCTTCGACTACTCCGGTATGGTCAAAGGCGTCACCTACGAGATGAAAACCTACATTGACGGCGTAGAAGAACCGGATTGGAGCCTGGCCCCCACGCCATGGGACGGCTACAACGAGGGCATGTGGTGGATCGGCTGGGATGATGCTTCCTTCGAGGATGCCGACTACGACTTCGAGCTCTATGTCGAAGAAGAGCTGATGGCCTCCGCCAGCATCACCATCGGGGGACGCCCCAGCCGCGAACCGACGTTCAGCAACATCGTCTTCAGCGATGGCACCAGCGAAGGCTACGTGTTCAGCGAAGGCGTGGAGAAGATAACCGCCTACTTCGACTTCGACAACATGGGCCGCGAGGAGTGGCAATACGTCTGGTATCAGGACGGCGAGGAGATTATCTCTGACACCGACACCTGGAACGAGTCCTCCAGTGGTCAGACCAATGTGTGGTTAAGCTCCAGGAGGGGTTTCGGACAAGGGCACTACCGCCTGGAGTTGTACATCGAAGACCAGCTGGCGGCCACTTCTGACTTCTGGGTACTGAGCGAAGGAGGCACGACCACCGGGGCTTCGTTCAGCGAGATTATCTTCGCCGAGGGCGTGGACCGTCGCGGCAACCCTGTCAAGCCCGACATCGCCTTCCCGTCCGGTCTTCCAGAGCTGCACGTCCTCTCGGAGTACGAGGGCATGGAGGACGGTCTCCCCTTCCGCGAGGTATGGTACATCAACGACGAGCAGGTGCTGGATACCGACGTCGAGTGGGAGTGGGGTGAAGAGGGAACCTTCCACGATTACATCTACTCCAGCCGTGGAGTCTTGCCCGATGGTGAGTACAAAATCGAGCTTTATGTGGAAAACCATTTGCTGCAAGAAGGTTCCTGCACCATCGGTGAAGGTGAAAACCCACCCCCACCGCCGCCCCCGCCACCGGGTGATGAAATCACCCTCTACGGCACCGTGCTGGACGCCGACACTCAGAGAGGCATCCGGGGCGCGCTGTTCGTGGTCCTGAAGCCGGGCATCTCTCTCGATGAGTTCCAATACACCGAGGATGAAGTAGAAGCCTACGCCGAAACGGACCGCAACGGCGAGTTCGAACTCGATCCTCTGCCCGCCGACGGGGTATACAGCATGTTAGTTCTGGCCGAGGGTTACTGGCCCGCCGGCGGGGACGACATCCCCGTCCAGGCGCTGGACCTGCCCCTGGTCATCGAACTGGAAGCGCAATAGCCGTTTCAGTGGCGAACGCCTAAAAACTCGCGGGGACTCCTTATCAGGGGTCCCCGCGCTTTTAGTACCTCCCAAGTGAGCTCCGTGCTCCATTGGGCAAGAATCTCACCACTAAAGACACAAAGGGGAAAAATGATCCCCTTTGTGCTCTTTGTGTCCTTTGTGGTAAGGCTTTTGGGTTCCGGCTAGGCCGGGTTAGGGGCTACTCCGGCGCTCCAGATGGCGCTGCACTTCTCTCACTATTTGCCTGGAGCTACAGGGTTTGGTCAGATAACCATCCGCGCCCAGCTCCTCGGCTTTGGTCAAATCCCTCTCCTGGCCCAATGAGGTCAGCATCACCACCGGTAAATCTTGCCAGCGCGGGTCAGCCCGCAGGACGCGCACCAGTTCAAAACCATCCATACCCGGCATCATAATATCGCAAAGCACCAAATCGGCCCCTTCCGCCTCCAAGCAGACCAGGGCCTCTCGTCCACTATTAGCCTGGCTGACCTCATATCCTGCCCGTTCCAGGATATAAGATGCCAGGCGCACCATGTGTGGCTCGTCATCCACAATCAGTATTCTGGCAGTCATGGCTTTTCACCTTATTGACGTCGTAGCAGGAGACTGTCCCTGAGACTGGTCGAAACGCTTGCGCAAGCACCAGCGATTGCCCGCCGCCGGGTCCGAGTGATAAGATACGGCGTCTACCAACCTCTTGATCAAAAAGATGCCATATCCCCCTTCGGGCAGTTCGCTCAACGGGGGAGCAGGAACGGAGTCGAAGTCAAAGCCCTTGCCGCGGTCAGTGATTTCAACCTCTAACTCCGCATCCAGGGAGCGCAAGACAAATTTGATTTGCCCGTCGGTACGGCCTTCATAGGCGTGTTTTATGACATTAGTCGCAGCCTCTTGCACCGCCAGTTGAACCTCGTACACCGCTTTCTCGTCACCGCTCAGCTCCGGCGTCCAGCGACAGAAGCCCGCCACACAAATACCCACCAGCGGCAAGTACTGCAATCGGCTGGGGATCGTCAACTCCACGCATCCGGTGTCCATCTGTCCTCACCTCTTCCCATTTGTCCTACGACTTTGAGCACTACCACCGTTTGATCGTCCGCCTGGGGTGTGCCCTCGGCAAAGGTCTCCACCGCCGAGAACAGGGCCGCGCAAATTCGCTCTGCAGACTGGGTAGCATTCACAGAGAGCACCTCTTGCAGCCGTTGAATGCCAAACATCTCCCCCTGGCCGTTGGTCGCCTCATTGAACCCGTCGCTCATTATCACCAGTACATCGCCCGGCATCAATGGCACGCCATAATCCCGGCTCGTTACCTGGGGCAGAACGCCGATAGGCGGGCCATCCGCCTCCCAGAATTCACTGCTGGCAGTGGCATTCCGGTAGAATATCACCGGGGCGTGGCCTGCATTGGCGTAAGTAAGAACTCCGGTGAAGGGATCATAGTAGGCGAAGAAAGCGGTCACGAACAATCCCACATTGCTCAGGTCCTCGTATATCTCTTGATTCACGTGTTCCAGCACGCGACTGGGGGAAACGTACAATGATGCCGCCGTGCGTAACAGGGTACGGCTGACCACCATGAATAAAGCCGCCGGCACTCCCTTGCTCGCCACATCGCCGAGAGTCACCCCCAATAAGCCGTCCTCATTGCGCACAAAGTCAAAAAAATCGCCCCCTACCTCATTGGCCGGACGGCACGAGGCCGCTATATCCAGCCCTTCGATTTGAGGCAACACCGTGGGCAGCAGCGACATCTGAATAGATGCAGCAATCTCCAGCTCGCGTTGCATCCGCTCCTGAGTGACCATTTGCTGCTGCAATTGTGCGCGCTCGATGATGGACCCAGCCTCCTCGGCCAGGGCGCTTACCAGTTTCTGATTGCCAGCGGTAAAAGCTTCGGGCCGGTTGAAGAGGCCGATGACGGCCACTACCTCGCCCCCGACCTTGACCGGGGTCAAAGACAGGCGCTCTACCCGCAAGGGGAGAGAAGGGAGCATGCGCCGACATTCCTCCGGCGAATTGCACACCAAAGGCCGGCCTCGTTCCCGAACCACCTGGCTTAACGAGGGAATCAAATCATCTGGATGAGGACCGGGAGGTACACTAGCCACCTTTTTCCAAACTTGATCCTCCTGGAGAGCGACGAATCCGCGTTCCGCTTCGGTCAGACTCACCGTTTCCTGCAGCAGCGAACCCAACAGGCTCTCCAAATCCAGATGAGCGCGCGTAGCCTGAGAGAGGTTATACATGGCCACCAGTTGATCGTAGGCTCCCATCAACTCGACGGTCATGCTCTCCAGTTCGGACTCGCGCTTCAGAATCTGGGTCAGCAGTTGGGCCTGGCAGGCCAATTGCATCTCATAGCCATTCACAGCCCCCGGCTCCGGGCTTCCAACGGTGATCCGCAAGGCACCATACTGTCCCAGCGACATAGTCAGTTGCTGGCCCGTTGTTGCTCCATCGCCGAAGACCGCATTACCCCGGCTATCGAGTAAGGCGAATCCCTGTGCACCGGCCTTCTGCCAGCTCTGGGCCAGGTTTTCTATTAGCTGCCGATTGCGGGAGACAAACTTATGCAGCATCATCTTCTTTCTGAAAGCCCCTCAGGGCCTCCACCTCATCGTCAAAAATCCGAAAAGCGTGATCAAGTCGAGTAAGGCCGAAGATCACCCGCACGCGCGGTTGCAGACCGAGCAGCATCAGCTCACCTCCGGCCCGGCGACAATGCTTCAACCCGGCAACGAGGGTGGCCAGACCGGTGCTATCCACGAAGTCTACAGCGCTCAGGTCTACCAATACGTTCACTTGCCCCGCTTCCTGCAAGGCCAGAAGTTTCTCTTTCACCGCCGGTGCAGTGTATGCGTCAAAGCGATCGGCCAACCTGATCACGGTAACATCTTGTTTCTTTTCTATGCTTATATCCATTGGCATGTCTCCCCACAAGGGACCAAAGTGGCTGTTAAGATAAGTAGCGTATGCAAGCCTTGTAATATTATAACAGAAAAGCAGACAGAACTTGGTAAATCCACCGTAAAAGCTCGTAAATTCGCCGTAAAGGAAGGGGTAGCACCCCCTTAGCCGTGGACGATTCAATTTCGCCACAGAAACACACAGATTTTCACAGAAAGTCTGATTTTCCGTGCAGTTCTGTGTGGTTCTGTGTGGTTCTGTGGCCGAAAAAACACCCACGATTCCTGGAGGGGACAAAGGCACAAAAAAGCTCCCTCACCCTATGCAGAGAAGGGAGCTTTGATTTTTGGATCAGCCCTCCGGCACTTTCACACGAGGGGTCACAACAGGCCAGGGACTACCCGCCGAGAATCTCCTTCACTTCGGCCAACAGGCGATCCCAATCGAAATGGGGACCGGGATCCGATTTCTGATCGTCCAGGGCGCTGTGTCCCAGGATTCCCTTGAAAGTAGCCAGATTCTCGGCGTTAGGGTCGAATGTGCCGGGGCCTAGAGGCGGGTATTGGGCCGGGATGTTGTGCTTCTTGCACAGATGGGCTACCAGCTTAGTGACGCTGTCTAGCTGGGCCTCGGTGTAAGCCTGCCAGTGAGCCCCACCTTTGTGGACCACCTCGCCAGGGCATTCGGTGCCCATCCAGGTGTAGAACTTGTCACCCCGCTTCTCCAGCGGTCCCCAGTTGACTATTTCTATGCCCAACGAACGGCTATTGGGCTGGATGATGCGGTTGCGCAGGCGGCGCTGTTCTCCCACCTCCACGCTCTGGCCGGAGAGCGGTCCCTGCCCGGCGTGATGGGCGCGACATTCATCCTTCACCAGCTGAACTATTTCCCCGTCCCGCCCGACCACGTAATGTACCGAGACTTTGCTGTCGGGATTCATGAACCAGGAGACCGTGCCCGCGGTACTGCCACTGGCGGTGTAATGCAGTACAATCATCTCGATGGGATAGCCGTAGCGGGTGGATTCCTGATTGGGCGACGGCCCTTGCCATTTGATCTGGCTCTCGAAACCGGTAGCTTCTTCCTCGGTAGGCACTTCTTCAACAGGCAAACCGAGCGCCGCTTTTATCTGGGCCTTCTCGGCGGCGGAAAGGCCGGGTAAATCGTCAATCGCCGGCCCTTGGTATTCTCCCTGCCGGTCCTGGACCAGATGAGTCAACTTGGCCCGGCTGAGCAAAGTCCACCCCTGCTGGCCTGTAGCACGCGCTGCTTTGTAGAAAGCGTTGATCATCTCCTGGTTGGAGATGCGCAGAGCAGGCACAGGGGTAGGAGTGGGAGTGGGGGTAGGGGTAGGGGTAGGCGTAGGAACAGGGGTAGGAGGTGTGGGGGTGGGCGGCGTTGGCGCAGGGGGCGGGGTGACCTCGGTCGGCAAGCCCAGCTCCGCTTTCAACTGCGCTTTTTGTGCAGATGAGAGGCCGGGCAGGTCATCAATAGCTGGCCCCTGGTAAATCGCTTGCCGATCGCGCACCAGGTAGGTCAGGCCCGCGGCAGAGAGCAGGCCCCACCCACTCAAGCCCGAAGCCTTGGCCACTTTGTAGATGGCGCTGATCAACTGCTGATGAGTGAACTCCTGGGGCGCTTCGGCCTCGCCGGGAGCACTGGGCGGGGTGGGAGTGGGAGCCGGCGCGGACGGCTCCTCGCTCGGCAGACCCAATTCGCGTTTGATCTGAGCCTTCTCGGTCGCCGACAGCCCCGGCAGATCATCCACGCCGGGGCCTTCGTAAATCGCTTGCCGATCGCGCACCAGATAGATCAAATCCGCCGCTTTGAGCAAGTCCCAACCGCTTTTTCCCAGAGCAGCCGCTGCTTTGTAGATAGCGTTAATCATCTGTTGATGGGTGATTTGCAATTGCCCCTCTTCTTCCTC
>JACIWR010000084.1 GCA_014360845.1 Anaerolineae bacterium | reverse complement strand
GGATTGCCTCTGGCCGTTTTTGAGGAACTGAAGCGGAAAAAGCAGAAGCTGACCACCATCCAGAAAGGACTGCGGGAGGAGTTTCGTATCAGCCAGTCCTACTATATCCCACACCAGTACAAGGAGCTGACCAGAGAGTGGGACGTCTTCACCCCGCTGCAAGAGACCTACGAACGGGGCGCGGGTTACTGGCACGCCGAGGACATGCTCATCGTGCCCCTGCGGGCCACGGACGGCAGCATGTTGGGCATCATCTCTGTGGATGCCCCCCGCGATGGCCGCGCTCCCACGCGCTCCGTGGTCGAAACCCTGGAGGTCTTCGCCCACCTGGCCGCGGTGGCCATCGAAAACGCCTGGCTGTACGAAGACCTGCAACGCCGCATTGATACCCTGTCCCTGTTCAACGAGGTCAGCCGCTCCTTCAGCTCCAAGCTGGACCTGGATACCCTGCTCGATACGGTGGTGGAGGCCAGCACCCAACTTCTAGGCTGCCACGGTAGCACCATCTTCCTGCTGGAAGAAGACGGTCGTTTCCATCCCCAGGCCACTTACGGTCACGACCTGGAACAGTTGAAAACGTTGAGCTTCGCCCCTCATGAGAGCCTGGTGGGCGAAGTGGGCGCTATGGGACACTCGATCCTGCTGTCCGATGCCGAGGCCGATCCCCGTTTCGTGCCCGGCCCGGACCCGGTGGGTTCCATGCTGCTGGTCCCCCTGTCCGTGGGCGGGCGCGTGATCGGTGTCCTCGCTGTGGATGACGAGCGGAAGAACGCCTTCAGTGCCACAGACCGGACCACCCTCTACACCCTGGCGGATCAGGCGGCCATCGCCGTCGAGAACGCACGGCTCTTCGAGGCCGAACGTACAGCGCGTCAGATAGCCGAGACTCTGCGGGAGATGGCCAGCATCGTTACCTCCACGCTGCAATTGAGCCAGGTGCTGGACCTGATCGTGGAGCAGTTGCAGAAAGTTGTTCATTACGACAGCTCCGCCATCCTCCTGAAGCGAGGGGACCGGTTGGACGTGGTTGCCGGGCGGGGCTTCCCCGATATGGAAAAGGTGATGCAGCTCTCCTTCCGCCTGGAGGAGGACACCCTCCTGCGCCAGGTCGTGACCTCCGGTGAGCCCCTGGTCATCGCCGACGCGCAGCAGGACCCGCGCTTCAAGGGGGCTGGCGGTACCGGCTATGTGCGGGGCTGGATTGGAGTGCCGTTGATCAGTCGTGAGGAAGTCATCGGCTGCATGACTATTGACAGCCGGCAGCCGGGGGTTTACGATGAAGACCACGCTCGCTTAGCCCAGATTTTCGCTCACCAGGCGGCCATTGCCATTGAGAATGCGCGTCTCTTCGAGGAGATTCGCAACCTCAGCTACAATCTGGAGCGCATGGTCGAGGAGCGTACGGAGGAACTGGCCCAGGCCAACGTCGAACTCACCCTGGAGCGCGACCGCCTGGACACTTTGTATCGCATCACCCGCGAGCTATCCGCCAGTCTGGACCTGGACCGGGTATTGAATCGCACTTTGTCCCTGGTGGCGCAGGCCGTGGGAGTCGAGCAGGCCAGCTTGTTGCTGGTGGATCACGAGGCGGAGTGTTTGGTCTACAGGGCGGCGCTGGGCCGGCGGGAGTATCTGCCCCGCGGTGGATTGCCCACGCAATACAAACCGGGTGTCGGCCTGGCCGGATGGGTGTGGGAAACCGGCGAAGCCATCATCCTCAACGATTTGCAACGGGACCAGCGCTGGCTGCCGGACGAGGATGAACCCGACGACAAGCGGCGTTCGGCCCTGGCCGTGCCCCTCATCTCCGGCGAGGATGTCTTGGGCGTGTTGATGCTTTTCCATCCGGAGAAGGGATTTTTCACCGATGACCACTTGCGGCTGGTTTCCGCCGTAGCCAGCCAGGTGGCCACGGCCATCAACAATGCCGAACTGTACCGGCTCATCCGCGAATCGGCTGAGCGCCTGGGTTCCATGCTGCTCGCCCAGCAGGAGGAGTTCGCCAAGAGTCAATCCATTCTGGAGGGCATCTCCGATGGCGTGATGGTCACCGATGCCGAGGGCCGGGTGATCCTGTTCAATGCTGCCGCTGAGTACATCCTGAGCACACCCCGCGAGTGGATTTTGAACCGCTCCATCACGGAACTGTCTGGCCTCTACGGTCGCATGGGGGTGGACTGGATGCAAATGATACAGGAGTGGACGGCGGGTACTTTGTCCTGGGAGCAGGGGAACTTCCTGGAGCAGCAACTGGAGATCGAGGGCCGCGTGGTCAACATGCGACTCACCCCGGTTTTCATGCAAGATGGCTTTTTGGGTACAGTTTCGGTTTTCCGTGACATCACCCGAGAGGTGGAAGCGGAGCGCGCCAAGTCCGAATTTGTGTCCACCGTGTCTCACGAGCTGCGCACACCGCTGACCTCCATCAAGGGCTACACCGATTTGCTATGCATGGGCGCGGTGGGCGAAGTCAACGAGAATCAGCAGCGCTTCCTTAACATCATCAAATCCAACGTGGATCGCCTGACCATGCTGGTGCACGAGCTGCTGGACATCTCCCGCATCGAAACCGGTCGCCTGAAGCTGGATCTCAGACCTCTGTCCATGGCCCAGATCGTGAACGAACTCATATTGGCCATGCGCGCTCAGGCCGAGGAGAAGGGTGTGGACCTCACAGCCCATGTTCCGCCCGAACTGCCGGCGGTGCGCGGTGATCACGACCGGGTCGTGCAAATTCTCACCAACCTGGTGGCCAATGCCTGCCTCTACACACCCAGCGGAGGACATGTCGCCGTCGAAGTCCGCCCGACCGACGGCTTCGTGCAGGTAGATGTCTCCGATACGGGTATCGGGATTGCCCCGGAGGACCAGGAGAAGATTTTCGAGCGCTTTTACCGTGGGGACCATCCTCTGGTGCGCGAGACCGACGGCACCGGTTTGGGATTGCCCATTGTCAAATCGCTGGTGGAATTGCATGGCGGGCGAATCTGGGTGACCAGCGAGGTAGGAAAGGGCAGTACTTTCAGCTTCACTCTGCCGGTAGCTGAAGAAGAGGCCCCGGAAGAGGTACCCGTACAACGACCGTCCATCATCAGCTATCGTCCGACCAGCAAGCGGGTGATCGTCGTCGAGGATGACCGCGATGTGGCCGAGTTGATCGTACGCCAGCTCAAGCTTCGCGGCTACGAGACCGAAGCTATAGCCCGCGGAAGCGAGTTGCTGCCGCTCATCCAACAAAGGCGTCCCGATTTGATCACTCTGGACTTGCGCCTGCCGGATGTAGATGGGCTGACCCTGCTGGAGCAGTTGAAGAGCAATGAAGAGACGGCCAGCATTCCCGTGGTCATCGTATCCATCCTTGAGGAGCAAAAAGAGGGCTTCAAGCGAGGTGCGGCAGATTACTTGAGCAAACCTATTGACGAAAAGCAGCTGATGACCACCATCGAGAGTCTGCTGACCAAACGGGAGCGTGTGCTCATCGTTGATGATGACCGGGATACCGTTGGATTCCTGAAAGAGGCGCTGAGTCGCAGCGGGTTCACGCCCCTCACCGTATACGACGGCCGTCAGACGTTAAGCTGTGCCAAAGAGGAAAAGCCGGGCCTCATCATCCTGGACCTGAAAATGCCTGGCATGGATGGGTACGAAGTCCTGGAGCGCCTGAAGCGCGATGAGGATACACGCCATATCCCGGTTATCGTGATGACGGGCAGCACCAGTGACGAGGAGGATAAGCGGGAGCGGGTGTTGGGTCTGGGCGCGGTGCATTTTCTCACCAAACCGCTGGCCATCGGCGAGCTGTTGACCACCATCCGCCACATCGTGGGCAATGGGGGAGACGGTGGCTCAAGAGCCCCGAGCTAAAGCTCAGCCTGGGGCTTTGAGCCCTAGACAAGACTGAAGAGGAGGCGTGTGGTGCCTTACTGGCGACTATTCTACCACATCGTGTTCGCCACTAAGAACCGTGAGCCATTAATCACGCCAGACATCGAGGACGAGCTACATAGCTACCTGACCGGCAAAGCGACTGCCCTGGGAGCTATTGTCTATGCTGTTAACGGCATTGAGGATCACGTGCATGTCATAGCTTCGGTACCGCCGAAAATTGCTTTGTCTGATTTTATTGGGCAGGTGAAGGGTGCTGCTTCTCACCACATCAACCATCTGCCGGGACGTACTGGACCTCTCTTTGACTGGCAACGGGGCTATGGTGTGCTCTCTTTCGGACAGAAGCAGTTGGACTGGGTAGCGTCTTACGCGCGTGATCAAAAGATGCATCACCGTGATGGAACAGTCGTTGCTGTACTGGAGCGAGTGGAAGCGGTAGATGATGGGCCAATGCCATAGCGACGGGCTGGGAGTTGGACTACCCCTCTGAGTGGCTGAAGGACGTTAACGGACTTTAAGATGTTATCTTGGGCACAGAATCCCGGCAGCTCTGAGAGCTCCGAGCTAAAGCCCAGGCATTCGCTTAGGGCGCTTGCAGTGCCCTTGAGCTGCTCAGCCTGGGGCTTTGAGCCCCAGGCTGGGCTGGCGGCTCCAAGAGCCCCGAGCTAAAGCTCAGGGCTGAGCAGCTCAAGCCTGCTGGAAGCAGGCTGTTGATTCGCCCAGGCATTTGCTTAGGGCGCTTGCAGCGCCCTTGAGCTGTTCAGCCTGGGGCTTTACCGGTCCCTAGCTGGAAACGAGGTCTGTTATTAATGGATGTGCGTTCGTGGTTACAGAAAAATGAACAAACTATACAAAAGCATTGGTTCAAAGGGATTCAGCGGCTGACGTTGCCCCATTACGCTGACCTGCCTGCCGAGGAGTTATACACCGAGATAATGCCCTTCTACCGTCATCTAACGGCGGCCATTGAGCAAGAAGCTCCTCATCGCCTGAAACAGCTCAAGGATTGGGTGCTCGGTCAGCGACTGGAGCATGGCTGTAGTCTCACAGAGCTGTTGAGAATCTCTTTCCAATTGCGTACCGCCCTGGGCCTGGCTCTGTTGGAATCCAGCGACGCCTGGCGGGCAATGGCCACCTGGCAAAAACTGTTCCCATACTTTGACGAGGCAGCGATGGTCCTGGCCGAATTCTATACCCAGGATATTGAGGACAACTTGCTGGAGCGTTTAGGGGAAGCAGAGATGTTGACGGCCAGCCTGGCTCAGGCCACTGCCGAAGCGGACCGCGCGCTGCTGCAAGCCCAAACCGTCTACGAAATCTCCCGTGACCTGAATGCCGCTCTGGAGGTGGAACAAATCGCCCGTATTTTGGCAGAACGCCTGATGGCCGTGGTGGAGGGAGAAGAATGTGCCATCTTCCTGAGCGATGAAGAGGGGGAGCTGACCCCAGCGCCTGCGGCTCAGGTTACAACCCCGGCACAGGGCGGCACATCCGCGGCGGTGCAGAACGCCGTGGCTCAGGCCTTCGCCGACAAAAACACCCATCTCCTGCGAGCCAACTCGAGCGGCGAGTGGCTGGTCGTCCCTCTGGTGCTCGAGGACAGGTCGCGGGGTGTGGTGGCTTTGGGCAAGGCTCCCGGACAACCGTTCAACCGCTTGCAGATAGACATGGTGGAATCCATCGTGCGACAGGCGGCGGTCTCCCTGGAGAACGCGCGTCTCTTCGCCGAAGTCCGCGCCCTGAACCAAAGCCTGGAAGAGCGCATCGCCCAGCGCACGCAGGAACTGGCGGAGGAGAAAGAGCGCCTGGAGTCCCTCTATACCATCACCAGGGAGTTGAGCTTCAGCCTGGATTTGAACAAGGTGCTGGAGAACACCTTGCGCAACGTTACCCGCGCGGTAGGAGCCGCTCACGGCTCCATCATGCTTTTGGATCCCATCAGCGAGAGGCTGGTCTATCGCGCCAGGATGGGTGGACGGGAGCCCCTGCCCAAAGAAGGGGAGATCACGCCCTTCAAGCCCGGTGTGGGATTGGCCGGCTGGGTCATTCAGCATCGGCAGGCAGTGCTGGTGGACGATGTAGAGAAAGACGAGCGCTGGCTGCCCTCGGTAGGGCGCGGGACCCAGACCCGTTCGCTGATTGCTGCCCCATTGATTGTGGGTGAGGATGTGCACGGTGTGCTCATCGTCTCCGATGGGAGGCCTGGCTTTTTCGACGAGGAACAACTGCGTTTGGTGACTACGGCGGCCGGGCAGGTGGCTCAGGCTATCCATAACGCCCAGTTGTACCAATACGTGCGCGAGACCGCCGATCGCTTGGGGGAGATGTTGCGCACTCAGCAAGAAGAAAGCTCCAAAAGCCGCGCGATTTTGGAGTCCATCGCCGATGGGGTGATCGTCACCGACACGCACCGGCGCATCGTGCTCATCAACTCCGCAGCCGAGGACATCTTGAAGGCGCGCGGTGAAACGGTTATGGGCCGGGACGTCTACAACGTATTCGGTGCCTTCTCCGGCCAGGGCAAGGCGGAGGCCCTGGCGGCCATGGAGGCCTTGTTGACCGATCCCGAGCCCAGCGTGGCCGCTTCGCGCGTTGTGGATACCACTTTGGAACTGGAGGAACGGGTGATCAGCGCGCGGCTCACTCCTGTGTTCACGGAGAACGAGGAGTTCTTAGGCGTGGTCACCGTTCTGCGCGACATCACCAGGGAGGTGGAGGCAGATAGGGCCAAGAGTGAATTTGTATCCACCGTATCCCACGAACTGCGCACCCCCTTGACTTCCATCAAGGGCTACACCGATTTGCTCATCGCCGAGGCAGTGGGGCCGGTCAACGACGGGCAACATCGCTTTCTGAGCATCATCAAATCTAACGCTGACCGCCTTACTGCTTTGATCAACGATTTGCTGGATATTTCCCGCATCGAGACGGGACGCATCACTTTGCACATGGAGAAACTGCGCATGGAGGACATCGTCCTGGAAGTAGCCAACTCCATGCGCCAGCAGATTGAAGCTAAGGGGCTGAAGCTGGAGCTGGACATCGCCCCCGATCTCGAAGAAGTCTCCGGTGACCGGGCGCGTTTGATCCAGGTGCTGACCAACCTGGTGGCCAACGCCTATCACTACACGCCCGAAGGACAAATCACTGTGGCCCTCTCCTCTATGGATGGCGCTGTCCGCGTGGATGTGCGCGATACAGGCATCGGTATCGCCCCGGAGGAGCAAGTCAAAATCTTTGAGCGCTTCTACCGCGCCGACCATCCCGTGGTTCAGCAAAGTGAGGGCACGGGCCTGGGCCTGTCCATCGTCAGGATGTTCGTGGAGCTGCACGGAGGCCGGGTCTGGGTGAACAGCGAGCTGGGTAAGGGCAGCACTTTCACATTCATCTTGCCTACTGTGGGCCGGGAGTTGGCTTTGCCCACGCTGCCACCGCCCAAGTCTCGCGGGAAGAAAATCCTGGTGGTGGACGATGAGCGCGACATTCTGGAACTGCTGCGCTATCAACTGGAGGCGCAGGGCTATGAAGTGGTGGCGACATCCATGGGCAGTTCGGTGGTGCCGACGGCCTGTCGCGAAAAGCCGGATTTGATCACTCTGGATGTGCTGCTGCCGGACAAAGACGGCTTCGAGGTGCTGCGCGACTTGAAAGCGAACCCGCAGACGGCTCACATCCCGGTCATCATCCTCTCGGTCGTGCAGGATGCGGAGAGTGGGTTGCAACTGGGGGCTGTGGATTACCTGGCCAAACCCATTCACGAAGAGCGATTGCTTTCCGCGGTGGAAAGGGTCCTGGCCCGCAAGGGTAAGGTGCTCATCGCCGAGGACGACGTGGATACCAATAACCTGCTGTCTGAACTGCTGCTCAGAAAAGGATTCGAAACGGTTCGCGCTTTCAACGGCTACGAAACTTTAGCTGCCGCCTACCGCGAGCGCCCCGATTTGATTCTGCTGGACCTGCTCATGCCGGGCATGGACGGCTACGAGGCGCTAAACCGCTTGAAGCGGGACCAGGCGACCAAGGATATTCCCATCATCGCTATCTCGGCCCACGCCGCCGATGTGGAGTTGGAGCGGCAGCGCTTGCAAGCGCTGGGCGTGAGAGAGTTTCTGAGTAAGCCCTTTTCCTTTGAATTGCTGCTAAGCGAAATCGAGCGGACGCTGGAGGACCAACAGGGTCTGGGGGCGTAACGGGTTCCCGGCCCTGGTGTTCCCGGCAACTTTGCTCTGAGGAGTGAACTCAGTGCAACGGCTGATGTCCAAATTCTCCCAAGGAGAGGATACGTACGTTTTCAGCGAGCGGATAGCCACCGCGCTGCGTCTGGCCATCGTCGCGCTCGGCTTCGTGGTCAATAACGTCTCCCCGTATCCGGTGGCGGCGGTCGTGCGCGCGGCCAATCTGCTGATGGGTGCTTTTGCCGTCATCTATGGCATAGCGCTGATAGCCCTGTGGCGCGGCTTCCGTCCCAGCCCGGCCTATTGTGCCCTGACAACCGTTTTGGACGTCATAGGCCTCTCGGCGGCCATTTACATCAGCCACGGGTTGAGCAGTGCCTACTACGTATTCTACTTTCTCATCATCTTCTCTGTGGCGATTCGCTTCCCGTGGCGCTGGGGATGGTGGTTCCTGGCCCTGACCTGTGTCGCTTATGCCATCGTGGTCTGGATGCCTCTGGAAGCGTCTGCATCCAGCGGGCAGATAAAAGCGCTCGCGGCCCGGATTTTTGCCTTCCTTGCCGCGGGTGTTTTCGGCGGGTTGCTGGCCGACCGCGAACGGGCCGAGCGCCGGCAACGGGAGGCCCTGGAAGAAGACCTGCGTCGCCATAGCGAGGAGCTGGCCCGGGCCAACCGCGAACTCACCAAAGAGCGGGACCGGGTGCGCATCCTGTTGAGCATCACCAACGAGTTGACCACCAGTTTGGACCTGGAAAGGGTGCTGAACCGCGCTCTGGCCCTGATCAATCAGGCGATGGGAGTGAAGCAGGGCTCCATTTTGCTCCTCGATCCGGAGACGGGTTATTTGATCTATCGCGCCGCTCTGGGGCGCGCCGAGGCGCTGCCTCGTGGGGGCAAGCGCACGTCCTTCCGCTATGGTGAGGGCCTGGCCGGATGGGTGCTGAAGCATAACGAGCCGGTGATCATCACCGGTATTGATGAGGATGAGCGCTGGGTGGTGGATCCAAAGAAAAAAGGGCAGAGCGAGTCGGTGTTGGCCGTGCCCCTCAGTACCGGCGATGATGTTCTGGGAGTGATGCTCCTCTTTCACCCGGAGCCCAACTATTTCACCCAAGACCACCTGGAACTGGCCCAGGCGGCGGCGAACCAGATCACCGGCGTGGTCAAAAACACGGAGTTGTATCGGCTGATCCGCGATCAGGCCGAGCGCCTGGGCAGCATGTTGCGCGCCCAGCGGGCGGAGGCTTCACGGCGACTGGCTATCCTGGAATCCATCACCGACGGCGTGGTGGTGGTGGATGTGGAGGGCAAAATCGCGGTGGTCAACCGGTCTGCGCAGAAGCTCCTGGGCGTGACAGAAGATGAGGTAGTGAACCGCGACGTGGGTGTATTGTGCAGCAATTTTGCGCCCGATATGACCGACTCGGTGGCTCAGGCCGTTTCCCGCTTTCTAGATGCCACCGTAGCTCCCTCATACCCGTCTCAGACAGAGATTCTGTTGGAACGGGATAAGCAGGCTATCAGCGCCCGCTTTGCTCCCATCCTGGACGACAATGGCGAATGTCAGGGAGTGGTCACCGTGCTGCGCGACATCACCCGCGAGCGGGAGATCGCGCAGGCCAAGTCGGATTTCGTCTCTATTGTGGCTCATGAACTGCGCACTCCCATGACTTCCATCAAGGGCTATGCCGATTTGCTGCTGAATGGTGCCGCCGGCGCCGTCTCTCAGACCCAGATGCAGTTCCTTCAGGTGATTCGTAACAATGTCGAGAGGCTGGCCACCCTGGTGAACGATCTGCTGGACATCTCGCGAATCGAGGCCGGGCGTGTGAAGTTCAACATCCGCCCCCTGAACATGGGCGAAGTGGCGCAAGAGGTGGTGGAGGCGCTGCAAGGCGAGATCGTGCGGCGCAATCTGACATTGGAATTGGACATTCCGCCCCACCTGCCCCCAGTGAAGGGCGATTACGACCGCCTTGTGCAGGTGTTGACCAACCTAGTCAGCAACGCTTACAAGTATACGCCTCCTGGGGGGCGCATCACCCTGTCGTTGCACCCTGAGGACGGGGAGATGCAGGTGGATGTCTCGGATACGGGCATCGGCATCGCGCCGCAGGATTTGGACCGCGTGTTCGAGCGCTTCTATCGTGCCGATCACGAGCTAGTGCGTGGGCAGGCGGGGACGGGTCTCGGCTTGCCCATCGCCAAATCCATCGTGGAGATGCTCGGCGGGAAGATATGGGTCAAGAGTCAACTGGGCAAAGGCAGCACTTTCAGTTTTTCTCTGCCTTTGGCCGAGACGTGAACCCGGTTTGCCCTTCTGTTCTCGCGGGGTCGTGCTCCGCGAGTCCCCCGCAGTACAACTGCGGAACATCGGGAGTGCAATTGCGCGATTTTGAAAGGCACATCGAGATACAACGCAGAAACACGCTCAATTCACACAACATGCTATAGGAGAGGACATGGCTAAGATACTTATTGCCGAAGACGAAAAAGACATCCGCGATTTGGTAGTGTTCAGCCTCACCTACGGCGGTTTTGAGGCCATCGCTGCGTCCAATGGCTCGGATGCCATTGCCATGGCCGAGGCAGAGTTGCCCGATCTGATTCTGATGGACGTACGCATGCCTCAAATGTCTGGGTACGAAGCTTGCCAAAAACTCAAGCAGAACCCCGCCACTTGCGATATCCCAGTCGTTTTTCTCTCCGCCAAGGGGCAAGAGTCTGAGATCAAACGGGGATTGAACTCCGGGGCAGAGGAGTACATTCTCAAACCTTTTGCCCCGGACGAGTTGGTGAAGCGGGTGAAGGAAATTCTGTCGCGAAGGGGCAAGGCATAAAAGCGCCCGCGGCCCGAGTGGGAAACCTACACCGTCACCCCATAGTGACTGCTGGTTAGGAATGCTGGATGAGCGCGTTAATCGTTGATGGTGGGTTAATTCATTACGAATACCTGGGCAGAGGTAAACCCCTGCTGTTCCTGCATGGTTGGCTGGGGTCCTGGCGCTATTGGATGACGACCATGGAGGAGCTATCCCACCAATATCGCGCTTACGCCTTCGACCTGTGGGGCTTCGGCGATTCGGATAAATCGCGCAATCGCTACACCGTACAAGAGTACGTGGGTTTGGTCTACTCCTTTCTGGATACCCTGGGCATCCTTCACCTGCAGGTGCCAATAGTGGGGCACGCCCTGGGCGCGACGGTGGCGGTGAGTTTCGCCCGCCAGTATCCGGAGCATGTGGATCGGGTGCTGGCCGTCAGCTTGCCGCTGAGCGGCGAGGCCGTCAATCGTCGCCTGTTGACCCAGGGCAGCGGCTCCCTTTTTGACCGCGTGCTGGGCCGTGATCCTTTGGCGGGTTATCGAGACCTCAGGGTCGAGGCGGATAAGACCGAACCGCTGGCCGTGGACTTGAGCGTGCAGTCGGTGATGGCTCATGACCTGCGTGAGACCATCCAACACCTGCAAGTGCCCCTGCTGGTCGTTTACGGCGGTCGTGATACAGTGATCACTCCCCCGGCAAACGAAGATTTTCCCCAGGAGAATAGCTCCTTGCGAGCTATCACCTTCCCCGATTCGCGACACTTCCCCATGTTGGATGAGGCGGCCAAGTTCAACCGCCTGCTGATGGATTTCCTCGAACTGGAAGAAGGAGCATCTCTGAATGCCCTGGAAGTGAAAGAGGAGTGGCGACGACGTACGCACTAAAAGGCTTCAGCGTACTGCGCTCCCTGTATGACCTCTATGCTCGTGGCGCTGCCCTTGTGTCATTGTAGCGCGTGCAGCGTCCCAAGCAAGCTCCGCGCTTGCAACTTGTCCTCGCACCGATATATACTCCTCGTGAGTACGGTTTTGTATACATTGAGCAATTTGTGGTATAGTAGCTGTGATCGTGCTCCGGCACCGATTAGCAGCGACTTTCGTGATTCAAAACCAGGTGGTTGTAGCCCTGGCCGTGGGAGGAGACAATTGGCACGCAGCAACCGGGCCCGTTTCAAGACAGTGCTAGTGCTCACCTCTTCGACTTTGCTCCTGGCTTTCAGCAGCTACCACACCCTTTTTGGACGCCGCGAACTGAGCGAGATCATCCTTTATCTGGTCATACCTCTTGGTCTCATTATCTTCGTCTTGGGTGAGAATCCTTTGCACTACGGTCTGGGGCTGGGCGACTGGCGGCGCGGCGCGGTCTATACCCTGGGATGTATCGCGTTGATGGCCGTTATCATACCCCTGGCCGCCCGTGCTCCCGGCTTTCAGAACTACTACGGGGCTTTTGGTCCCGAGGGCATGTCTCTGAGGTGGGTGTTGAGTACGGGGGCCACTCTCTTCGCCTGGGAGTTCTTTTTCCGGGGTTTTATGCTCTTCGGGCTGGAGGAAGAGTTGGGATGGTATGCGGCTATCGTGCAGGCTGTGCCTTTTACGCTGGCTCACATCGGCAAGCCGGAGCTGGAGACCTACGCCTGCATCGTGGGCGGCTCACTGATCGGCCTTATCGGCCTCAAAGTGCGCTCCTTTTATCCGGCTTTTTTCACTCACTGGTTTATCAGTGTGACCCTGGAAGTTCTGATACGAGGAGGTATGTGATGTAGCGGCGGACGGCCCTGTCCGCCCGGGAACGCGGCCACGGCGGGCCGCCGCCACGCCTTTGCACTAATTATACGAGTACTTCATCAAGGTGATTCTGATAAGTTCGGATAGAGCCGTTCGAGCTTCACACGAGCATCGGAGGTACTGAAGCGCCAGTTGACAGTGGCGCGCCGCTCATTGCGTGCAGTCTCCCAAGCTTTGACTTCACGCCGCAGGGCCTCGTCGTCAGGAATCCGATCGTCTAAACATTGCTCGAACAGGATACTCAGCTCAATCTCGACCATGTT
>JACIWR010000083.1 GCA_014360845.1 Anaerolineae bacterium | reverse complement strand
AGATATTTTCGCCACAGTGGAAAAGCTGGGCTTGAAGGACGAAGTGGAGTTCGCAGGCTACGTACCTGCCGAGGAGCTGCCTCTGTGGTACAATGCCGCGGATTTGTTCGTGTTTCCCTCTTTGTATGAGGGGTTTGGTCTGCCGCCTCTGGAGGCGATGGCCTGCGGCACGCCGGTGGTCAGCTCGAACGCGGCCTCGTTGCCGGAGGTGGTGGGTGAGGCGGGTCTGTTGATTGATCCTTACGACGTGGAGGGCCTGGCCGCCGCCATGCGCCGCGTGCTCACCGATCGGGAGCTGAGCACGCAGTTGCGTGAGCGCGGTCTGCGCCGAGCGCGGCAATTCTCCTGGAAAGAAGCGGCCAGGCAGACGGTAGCTGTCTATGAGCAGGTATTGCGTTCCAAGGAGACGCAATATGTATAATAAATATTGGCGATTGATCTCCATAGCCCTTGTGCTCAGCGATGTCGTCTTAATCAACCTGGGCTTTGCTTTAGCCTACTGGGTGCGCTATGAACTGCAGTGGTTGCGCCCGGTGGAAGAAGCTTATTTCATCCCCTATAGCGCGTACCTGCCCGCCGCTGCTTTGCTGACCCTGATCCTCCTCCTGGTGTACTGGTTGGGGGGGATGTATACCCCCAGGCGGCGGACCGGCTGGTTTGATCAGGTATACGGCATTTTCAACGGGACCACCTCTGGCACCATCGTCATGATCGTCATCAACTACGTCTATCCCGATATCTCCAGGTCGCGTTTGATTTTCCTGTATGCCACCGTGCTGATCGTGGTTCTGTTGAGTATCAGCCGCTTGCTGCTGCGCGCTGTCCTCGGTTATCTCCGCAAACGAGGCATCGGGGTCAACAGGGTGTTGATTGTGGGCGCTGGCAAGGTGGGACGCACGGTGATGCGCACCATCGTCGCCCGGCCCAGCCTGGGCTACGAGATTGTGGGCTTCGTGGATGACAATCCGGACAAGGGCAGCACCGATATTGGGCGTTTCAAGGCCCTGGGACCGGTGGCCAATCTGGCGCGTATCATCCAGGAAGAAGACATTGACGAGGTGATCATCACTTTGCCCTGGATGTATCACCGCAAGATAGTCCGGATCATGAGCGAATGCCAGCGGGAGCAGGTGCGTGCGCGGTTGGTGCCCGACCTCTTCCAGATGACCCTCAGTCAGGTGGATGTAGATGACCTGGGAGGGGTGCCGTTGGTAGGCATTAAAGAGATCGCCATTCCACGCTGGAAGTTGGCGGCCAAGCGCGCTTTTGATTTCAGTGTCGCTTTGTTGGGCTTACTGCTCTGCGCCCCGCTTTTTCTCTTGATCGCTCTTGCCATCAGATTGGATTCGCCCGGCCCGGTGCTTTTCAAACAGGTGCGGGTGGGCAAGGGCGGACGGGAATTCGTCCTCTACAAATTCCGCACCATGCGCGTTGGGGCTGAGGAGGAGCAAGCTGCGCTCAGAGAGCTTAATGAGGCTTCCGGCCCGCTGTTCAAAATACGAGATGATCCTCGCCTGACCCGCGTGGGCAAGTTGTTGCGGCGCATTAGCCTGGATGAGTTGCCCCAGTTGTACAATGTCCTGCGCGGGGAGATGAGCCTTATCGGCCCTCGACCGCCGCTTCCCTCCGAGGTGGCAGAATATCTCCCCTGGCAGCTACAGCGTTTGGAGGTCTCGCCCGGCATGACCGGTTTGTGGCAGGTGAGCGGGCGCAGCGAACTGACCTTCGATGAGATGTGCCTGCTCGATATCTACTACATCGAGAACTGGTCAGTGGCTCTTGATGCCGAGATACTGCTGCGCACCCTCCCCAAGGTGCTGCTGGGCGACGGGGCGTATTGAGTTTCCACCCCAGCGCCGCCGTGAACAGGCGGCGCTGTTGATTTACCCCCCATTGCGCCGTACGGCAGTTGGAACCGCCTGTGTGTGATTTTCTTCCCCATGTGAACCTTTTACCCCTTTTATGCGTGTATTAAAGAGAACAGGGTATCCCGTCACCGCAGCGAGCTGATTGGAAGGAAGGGCATGGACAGCGACAAAGAATTGATCGCGCGCATACGGGAAGGCGATCTCGCTGCATTTGAGTGTCTCTTCCGTAAATATCAACACCAAATATATCGTACTGCCTTAGGCATCACCGGCGATCAGGGCATGGCGGAAGAGATTTTGCAAGATTGCTTTTTGAAGGCATACCGTCACATGGGGCATTTGCATGGCGACTATTCGCTGTTGCCCTGGCTCTACCGCATCACGGTCAATTTGAGCTATGACTATCTGCGCAAGTACAAATGGCGCTCCTGGCTCGTACCGTTGGAGGATTTGGCCAATCAGCTAATCGGTGCCGATGATTCCCGTGGCGGTTCGCCGGAGAGGCAGGCAGAGCGCGACGAGCTGCAAGCCATCGTGCATGCCGGCATCGCCGGCCTCAACTTTAAGTATCGGGTGGTGATTGTGCTGCATTACCTGCAAGGCTTTTCGCTGGAGGAAATTGCCCATATCCTCGACTGTCCGGTGGGCACGGTGAAATCGCGCCTGCATTATGCGCGTAAAGCCTTGAAACGCCACTTTGAGAAGACCCAGCAGCTAGCTGGGGAGGTGATTTATGAACCGGCGTAAGGAGTCCTCACAGCGCCATGGCCCGCCCACGTCGGCGGAACATTTTGATGAATGCCCCTGGTGCGCCCAGGAGATGGCCGAGGACCGTGAGCTGGTGGAAGTGATCCAGAGGTCATTGTGGGGTTCATTGGCGCACGAAAATCCCCCACCCGAGGTGTGGGATAGGATTCTGGCTCGCTTGCCGGAGCGCAAACAGGAACGGGCTGGAAGACGCATGGCCTGGGCGTGGCCTCCCGCGCTTTCTAATGCAGTGGCAGTGGTGCTGCTCCTCGTGCTGGTGGGGTTGAGTGTCTGGCAGCCCTTTGGACTGATGCAGCGCCCCATTCCTGTCCCGACGACGGTAACGGCCTGGGTGGATAGCCGGGCGGGATGGAGGAGTGTGGATCAGAGTGCACCGCCCTTGCCTGCTGAGGAAGGCGAAAACATCGTGGAGCCTGCCCCCGCTTCCCAGTTACCGGATGGTGCTTTTGCAGCCATGTCTAACGAGGGATTGTTGAATTTGGGCTATTTACATCACATGCAAAGGCCGTCAGAGGGGCTATTGGGAGGGCCCAAATCCGGCACAACGGTGAATTCGGAGGTGAGCAGAAACCCTCCTCCTTAAGGTTGAGTTTATAAGAAAGCTGCCCGTTTCGGAAACGAGACGGGCAGTTTTCTTATACCTGTGCGGTTCCGGTGACGGTCACCTCCGAGGTGACTGTCACCTGGTACCCGGCTCAGCGGCCCAGATCGCGCTTGATTTGCTCGATCTTGGCTTCTGCCGCCTCGCGTCCTTTGGCGATCAAATCCAACGCCTGGGAGAAATCCGCCCAGGAGAAGTGACCAATATCGGGCATGATGAGGCAATCGGCGGTGTGCGCTTCGCTGTACGCAGTACGCAGTAACGTGGAGAAGACCATTATCCCCAGGTCGAAGACGGTTTGCGGGGGCGCCGGTCGTTCGACGGGGGGCACCAGGTCTACAGCGATCACGTAATCGGCGCCCATATCGCGCACTACGGAGACAGGCACATTGTTGAGCACTCCACCGTCTATCAGCAGCTTATCACCCAGGGGCACCGGGGTGAAAACAATGGGGATGGCACAGCTCGCGCGCACGGCTGGGGCTATTGGCCCTTCGCGCAATACGACTAACTCTCCGCTCAAGACGTCCACCGCCACGGCGGCGAAAGGGATGCTCAACTCTTCGAAGCTCAGACCGCCGATCACTCTCTCCACGAATTCTTCCAGGGGCTGACCGCTGAAAAAGCCCAGTCCGGGCTTGGTGATGCGACTGACATCGGACCACTGCAAGCGCAAGGCCAGCCGTTTGAGGTCGGCCAGAGGTATGCCTGCGCAGTATGCCGCCCCGACCAGAGCCCCGGCGCTGGCGCCGGCCACGCAATCGGGGCGGATACCCTCCCGCTCCAGCACTTCCAGCACTCCCAGGTGCGCAGAACCGCGTACCGCTCCTCCGCTCAGGGCTAGTCCAATTCGCTGGGGTCGTCTTTTACGCTGCCAGGGCCAACGCATTTTTCACCCTCCTCACCGGACATCGGTCACGGCTTTCTCCAACCGGATTTCATCCCGCACCGGGATGTCGGCGAAGCCCGCTTCTTCGCCTCCGTGGTGCTCCACCAACCGTCCTGGGAGCACCTCTGAGATGCGAAAGCCGAAGCGCTGGTACAGATACAGGGCCGGCAGGTCATCGTTCGTCGTGGATACGATGAGCCTGGTCAGTGATCGCCTTTGGGCTTCTGCCATCGCTGCTTCCAGCAGAGCTTTTCCCCCACCGCGACCCTGGACCTGGGGCAAGATGTTCAGCGTCACTATGTTGAGGGCGTCGTCTTCTACGGCGTAAGATAGCAGCCCCATGATTTCATTGCCTTCGCCGATGAGGAAGGCCGGCAAGTGGGGCAGGTCGTATTCGCGATCGAAGCACTCCACTGTGGTCTCGTCCCAGAAGTAGAGGGCCAAGGCCGCGATGATGTCGCGGTCGGCGGGGGTGGCCCGGCGCACGCGCAGGGCCTTGCCGTCGCTTCCCTCATCCGCGGCGACTACTTCCAGTCGGGCGTGTTTCAAGCAGACGTATTGTTCGCGCCGTCTATCGCGGTACTGGGCGTTTTCGTCGCAGAATGTGCACTTCATCGTCTATCCCTCCCATGGGTGTCAACTGCTTCCATTATAACCGCGATTTTCTCGCAGCACAAGCTCCTCGCTGCGTGAGGGGGTCGGTGACAGCTCCTGGTCCAGCGGTGACGGCTCCCGACTGCGGCGGAGGGCTTCTCCTACGGCCCCCGGCACTCTTGCCGGCCCCGAAGTTGTCGCCCCGTGGGCGGGGTTGTTTGCTAGATTTCTCTTTTCGGGGTACAATTTCTCCCGGCGGGGCGATGCTCCCGCTAGGGGCTGAAGGTGATACAACCCCTTGTTCTCAAGGCACGACCCACTTTCGCACCTACAAGTATGAAGAGGAGCTGAAATGACGCCACCGAAAAACGTCGTCGTCGCTCAATCCGGCGGACCGTCGCCGGTGATCAACAACTCGCTGCGAGGCATCGTCGAGACCTGCCGCGCTCTGCCCGAGCACTTTGGCACAGTGTACGCCGGCTGGCACGGCATCGAAGGGGTGCTGCGGGAGGAACTGCTGGACCTCTCCGCCCAGCCCGCGGAGGAGATAGCCCTGCTGCGCACCACGCCCGCCGCCGGGGCCATCGGCACCTGCCGCTACAAGCTCAAGGCCGCTCAACAAGAGGACTTCGAGCGCGTGGTGGAGGTCTTCCGCGCCCACAATGTGGGCTACTTCTTCTACATCGGCGGGAACGACTCCATGGACACCGCCCACAAGGTGGCGCAACTGGCCCACCAACGCGGTCTGGACCTGGTGGCCACCGGCGTGCCCAAGACCATTGACAACGATGTGGGCGATGCCGAGTTCAAGCTGATTGATCACACTCCCGGCTACGGCAGCGTGGCCCGTTACTGGGCCCTCACCGTGCAGAACGCCAACGAGGAAAACGCCGGTTCCTATCCCGCCGACCCCGTGTTGGTGATGCAGGCCATGGGCCGTAAAATCGGCTTCATCCCTGCTGCCGCGCGCCTGGCCGACCCCGACCGCGAGATGCCTTTGCTTATCTTCATGCGTGAATCGGGCCTCACCCTGGAGGAGCTGGCCGAGCGGGTTAATGACATGCTGAAGGAGCGGAAGCGAGCCCTGGTCGTCGTCAGCGAGGGGTTTGACGTGGGCGAACTGGGCGAGCGGCGAGACGCTTTTGGGCATGTGCAGTTTTCCTCCAGCCAGATGACGGTGGAACGGGTGGTGGTGAACTACCTCAACCAGGTCGGGTTGGCGGCTCGAGGCGCGGCGCGGGGCAACGTGCCGGGCACCGATCAGCGCCACAACATGATTTACGCCTCGACGGTGGATTTGGAGGAAGCGTACAAGGTGGGGCAGAAAGCGGTGCTCATCGCTCTGGAGGACGGCTCCGGTTACATGGCCACCATCCTGCGCCAGCCCGGTCCCATCTACAGCGTCTATTACGACAAGGTGCCCCTGGAACAGGTGGCCAATTCCGAGCGCGCCTTTCCGGAGGCGTGGATCGCGCCCAGTCACGTGGATGTGACCGATGATTTCGTGCGCTACGCCCGCCCCCTCATCGGTGACGACTGGCCCAGCGTCCCCCTGGTTGATGGGCGGCAGCGCTTTGCTCGACTGCGTCCCATCTTTGCCGAGAAGAAACTGCCACCCTACGTGCCTCAGGCACATCGGGCGAAGTGAGAGGAGCCTCCTCGCCTATGCTTCGAAACCTGCTTATTGCCCTGCTTTTGACTGCGCTGGCCGTTGCCATCTACGCGCTGATCCTCTTTCAAGTGGATTGGTCCTCGCCGACCAGCATCGCGGCCCTGGCAGCCTGGGGGTTGTCCTTCGCCTTCCTGTTCCTGCTGGGCAACCCTGATCTGCTGGCCTGGCTGGGGGAAAGGCTCAAACAACCTCTGTTCCTCGGCGCGCCGGTGTTGGTCTTGCTCATCCCTTACCTGATTCTGGTTCTGTTCAGCGGGCAGTTTTCCTGGTGGGGATTGCCGGCCGCGTTGCTGGTTCTGTCCTTGCCCACGGCAGCGGCTATCTTCAACGGGCCGCAGGGGAGTGGAGGGCTGACCCTCCTCGACGGCGCGGTCGTTCTTTTTTGCGGCGCGGTGATGACCTGGGGCTGGTGGCCCGGGGCCGTGTATCCCGCCTGGACGGAGATGGTCGGTCAGCCGGTTGCCGCCTTCGCTCCCCTGCTGGCCGCGCTGGTAGCATATCTGACCGGAGTCGTGCGGCGCACTGCGGATTTCGGCTATCACTGGCGATTGAATCGCGAGGATGGGGAGTGGCTGGCCATGATGCTGGTGCTCATGCTGGCCCTGGCTTTGCCTCTCGGCTTCGCCAGCGGGATGATGACCGTGCGCCTTCCCGCCCTTTCTCCGACACGACTCCTGGCACAGCTTGTGTGCTGCTTCGTCGTCGCTCTACCCCCGGCGCTTTTGTTTCAAGGGGTGGCTCAGGAGCTGGTCGAGCGCCGCCTGGGGGACAAGACTTGGTCGTCCTGGACAGCGTTGACCGTGGGGGCGGTCCTTTTTGCGGTAAACCAATCGCTCACCCTGGGGTGGCGCAACCTGGGTGGGTTAGGGATGATGGCTGTGGTGGGGTTGTGCTGTGGTTATGTATACCTGCGAACCCGCAAGGTAGTTGTGGCGGTGTTGCTTTACGGACTGTTTCTGTACTTGTGGTGGGTCCTGTTGGGGGGAGGGTAGCGGGTAAGACTGATAAAAGGGAGGCTGGAAGGCTGGGGGACGTGTGACAATCCAGCCTTCCAACCTTTTTTCCGTCAAACTAGTCACCTGACAGTTTGAAGATGCCATTGCAGAAAAGTGCTCCGCACCACCCTTGGGGCCGTAGTCATCCTGAGCGGAGTGAGTCCCGAAGCGGCAGCGGAGGGACGAACGTAGTCATCCTGAGCGGAGTGAGTCCCGAAGCGGCAGCGGAGGGACGAACGTAGTCGAAGGATGACGAAAGAGCGAGGCCCGCATCCTTCGACTTCGCTGCGCTCCGCTCAGGATGCACCTTCGACTCCGCTGCGCTCCGCTCAGGATGCCCCTTCGACTTCGCTGCGCTCCGCTCAGGATGCTCCCTCGTGGCCGCGAGGCTGCTTCGGGGCCTTCTGCACCCCTGCGCAGCGACACTTGGGCAAAACTGTCGGGTAGCTCGAACGAATATGGCCGTTAGCATTCGTTTATTCGTTTCCCATTCGTTGACACTGAGAAGTTATCTGTGTGATTCCGTGGCTGGATGATTCGGTTTAGCCACGTCAACGAATACGCAACGAATAAACGAATCTCGCCGTTTGCATTCGTTTCCCATTCGTTGACACTGAGGAGTTATCTGTGTGATTCCGTGACCAGAATCCGTTCAATCTGTATCCCACAACTGACACGCGCCCGAGGAGGACGTTAATGATCTCTGCTGAGGAGCTTATTACCCTGGAGAATACTCACGATAGTGGGGTCTCTATTAAACAACCCCTGGTGCTGGTGCGAGGAGAAGGCGCCAGGGTCTGGGACGTTGACGGCCGGGAGTACATTGACTGCATGAGCGGTCACGGCGTGGCTAACGTGGGCCATGCTAACCCCGCCGTGGTTCAAGCCGTAACGGAGCAGGTGCAGCGCCTGGTCATTTGTCCCAACGGCTTCTACAACGATCAGCGCGCCCGATTGCTGGCGCAACTCACGGCCATCGCCCCACCGGGGTTAACGCGGGCTTTTCTCTGCAACTCCGGGACTGAGGCCGTGGAGGCGGCCCTCAAATTCGCCCGGCTGAGCACGGGGCGGACGAAGATCGTGGCCGCCATGCGCGGTTTCCACGGGCGAACCTTCGGCGCGCTTTCGGCTACCTGGCGCAAGGAGTACCGCCAGCCCTTCGAGCCCCTGGTACCCGGCTTCGAGTTCGTGCCCTACAATCGGCTGGAGCGTATGGAGCAGGTGGTGGACGAGGACACGGCAGCGGTCATCCTGGAGGTGGTGCAGGGCGAGGGGGGAGTCGTCCCCGGCGATGGGGAGTACCTGCGCGGCGTGCAGGCCCTGTGCCAGGAGCGAGGGGCGCTGTTCATCGTGGACGAGGTGCAGACCGGCTTTGGGCGCACAGGGCGCATGTTCGCCTGCGAGTATTACGATCTGCGGCCCGATCTGATGTGCCTGGCCAAGGCCATGGCCGGCGGGCTGCCCATGGGTGCTGTGCTCATCGGTTCGCGTGTGGGCGAATTGCCCAAGAAGTCTCACGGCTCCACTTTTGGCGGTAACCCCCTGGCCTGCGCGGCGGCCCTGGCGACGATTCAGTACATCGCATCCGAGAACCTGCCCCAACGCGCGGCAGAGCTGGGGGAGCGGTTCCTGACCCATTTGCAAGCCATTCCCTCCCCGCTGATTCGGGAAGTGCGTGGGCTGGGGTTGATGGTCGGCATCGAACTGAAGGACAAGGTCGCATCCTATCTGGCTGCCCTGGCCGAGCGGGGGGTACTGGCCCTGCCCGCCGGAGCGACGGTGATGCGCTTCCTGCCCCCGCTGGTGATCAGCGCGGAAGAGCTGGACATAGTGGTGGAGCGAGTGGCGGAGGTGTTGACCTGACAAATCCGCGGTTCGGAATCCGGATGCGTTGCCTGCACAGATTTTGCGGGGGTCAAGGGCTATTCGGAGATCAGGGTAGTCTCCCCCCTGGGTGTTGTTGAAGGAATAGCATGGTAGGCGTGGGTTCTTACCGCGCAACCCCGGTCACGACAGCCGTCGGGTCGCGCTATGGAAAGCGCGGCTACTACTCCCTACCCCAACCACGGTAAAAATATCCAGCAACACTCTGCGGGGAGACCACCGAGATTGGCAACTACGACGTTCATTCCGAGGAGGTAAGGCAAAAAGGAGCAGAGAAGCAGCAAAGCTCAAAGGGGAGATCACCAGAGACGGCCATCCAGAAAAAAATCCGTAGGGAATTAGGAGGTTGCGATGTTAGTGGTCCGTTATCATGGGATCGCCCGGCAATGCTGCCTTTTGCGCGAATATCATCCAGATGCACGGCCAGTGCGATGTCCTCTGCGCGGCACGGGGGGCGCGGCGCCCTCGGTCGTTACTCCTGCTGTGATCTTGGAATCCGCGAACGCCGGCCTGCGTCATCAGGCCCTCCCGGCGCAAGCAATGCGGCGTCGGCGCGTTGTGGATGCCGGCGCTGCCCCAGGAAGGCAGGTGTAACATGGGCATGGACTGGCGCAAGTATAATCCCCCGGCCGAAGCCGCAGAAATTCTGTCCGAGTGCCCTAGCCTCGTCATCGCCAGCCGCGTCGAGGAGCTGATTGACCTCGCCTGCGGTGGGCCGGACAGCGATTATTTCGAGGTGGAGTACCAGGTGGAGGGCAAGAGTCGCGTCTTGGAGGCCACGGTGGCCCGGGTTCGCAATGGCGTGTGCGCCAATTACACAGAGGCTTACATGCGTCGTCGTGACCCTGAGTGCATGGTCATCGCCGACGATTTGCCCACCGACAAGCCCACTTTCCGGGAACGTTACGGGATGGACTTTGCCCCTCTCCGCGAACAAACTTTCGCCTGGCTTAAATCTCAACCCCTGGCGATGTACGGCTTCACCGCCGGACAGCCGGGCATGGGCATGGACTCTCTGGTCATCGCTCCGGCGAACACGGGTTTCTTTGCCCTGGGACTGGCGCTGCTGCAGGGCATTCTGCCTTATGACGAGATACCTCCGGACTTCCATCCCCGACTGGTTATCTACGTCGCCCCACCGTTCCGCCATACGTTTTTCGGCGGGAAACAGGTGGTGGTGCACAACCGGCGTCCCCAGGTCTACGAGATGTTCTCTTATAACCTGTACCCGGGACCGAGCGCGAAGAAAGGGGTTTATGGCGCTTTGATCCACTGGGGGGAGCAGGAGGGGTGGGTGACCGCTCATTGCTCGACCGTGCAGGTAATCACCCCCTATGACAACATCCTGACTATCATGCACGAGGGGGCCAGCGGCGGCGGCAAAAGCGAGATGCTGGAACAGATGCACCGCGAACCGGATGGCCGGATTCTGCTGGGCGTCAACATCGTCACCGGCGAGCGGCACTACCTGGAGATTCCGCGCTCTTGCTCTTTGCGTCCTGTGACCGACGACATGGCGCTCTGTCACCCCTCTATCCAGCAGGCCGATGGTAAGCTGTGGGTCACGGACGCGGAAGAAGCCTGGTTTGTCCGCGTCAATCACATTGACTTTTACGGCAGCGACGTGCACCTGGAGCGGCTGACGGCGCAACCCCCTGAACCACTGCTCTTTCTAAACGTGGACGCCGTGCCGCGCAGTCGGGCATTGATCTGGGAACATGTCCAGGATAAGCCGGGAGTGCCTTGTCCTAACCCGCGCGTGATCATCCCTCGACGGATTTTCCCCGGGGTCATCAATGAACCGGTGGCGGTGGACATTCGCAGTTTCGGCGTGCGCACGCCACCCTGCACTCGCCAGAATCCCACTTATGGGATCATTGGCTTGTTTCACCTGTTACCGCCGGCCCTAGCCTGGCTCTGGCGACTCGTTGCGCCGCGCGGTTATGCCAATCCCAGTATCATCAAGACCGAGAACATGAGCAGTGAGGGGGTCGGCTCCTTCTGGCCTTTTGCCACGGGTCGGAAGGTGGTCCAGGCCAATCTGCTGCTGGAGCAATTCCAGAAGTATACCAGAATGCGCCACATCCTGTGTCCCAACCAGCACATAGGCGCGTGGAAAGTCGGGTTTATGCCCCAATGGATCGCGCGGGAATATCTGGCGCGGCGCGGTATCGCCCGCTTCAGGCCGGAACAACTGCGCCCGGCCCGCTGTGCGCTGCTGGGTTACACACTGCATCACCTCCAGGTGGAAGGTCGTCTCATTCCCCAGGAGTTTTTGCACGTCAATACTCAGCCCGAGGTGGGGGAAGAAGCGTACGATCAGGGGGCGTTGATACTGCGGGACTTTTTCTGGAAATGCCTGGCCGAGTTCATGACCCCCGATCTCGCGCCCTTGGGCAAGGAGATCATCACCTGCTGCATGGATAACGGCACCGTGGAGGATTATGAACGCCTCATTCCAAGCCAGGCCTGAGTTCTGCCGTGAGTGCGATGCTCGATTGCGCGGTTCCGAAACTCGCGATGTCGAAAGAGGAAATGATGGACGAAGTAGTTTTTCTTGAGGAGTTAATTTCTATCCCCAGCCCGTCGGGCGCGGAGGGCGCTGTCGCTGCCTATTTGCTCGAGCAGATGACGGCTTTGGGCTACCAGGTGCAGCTCGACGATGTGGGCAATGTCATCGGCACCCTGGGCGCTGCTGACGCCGGGAGAACGGTGATGCTGCTGGGTCACCTGGATACCGTGCCCGGCGTTATCCCCGTGCGCCGTGAGGGGGATAAGCTGTACGGTCGCGGGGCGGTGGACGCCAAAGGACCGTTGGCCGCCTTTGTGCTGGCGGCAGCGCGGGCGGCTATCTCAGGGAGCGACACGCGGTTGATGGTGGTGGGGGCAGTGGGGGAGGAGGCGCAGTCCCAGGGAGCCCATCACCTGGTGAACACGGTACCACCTCCCGATTTCGTTCTCATCGGCGAGCCCAGCGGTTGGCAGGGGATCACTTTGGGATACAAGGGGTCTTTGAGCGCCGAGTACCGCTTGCTGCGGTCCTGCGCCCACACCGCCGGTGAGAGCTCCCCCGTGGCCGAGGAGGCAGTAGCTTTCTGGAATCGGTTGACGGCGCACGCGGCGGCGCTCAATGGGGGCCGGGCGCGTCGTTTCGACACCCTTGACCCCGTTTTGCACACCATTCGCACCTTCGGCGACGGTTTGCAGCAGGGGGTGGAGATGAGCCTGGGATTGCGGTTGCCGCCGGGCACCGATGTGGCGGCGTTGCAGCGGGAGATGCAGACCTGGTGCGATGGCGCTCAGTTGAGGTTTCCCTACTGCGAACCCCCGTTTCGCGCCGAAAAGAACACGCCGCTGGTACGCGCTTTGCTGCGCGCCATCCGCGCTGCCGGGGGGCAACCGAGTTTCAAGCTGAAGACAGGCACTTCGGACATGAATGTTGTCGGCCCGGTGTGGCAATGTCCCATCGTCGCCTATGGGCCGGGGAATTCGGCACTGGATCACACTCCCCAGGAGCATATCGAGATCACGGAATATCGCCGGGGAATAGAGGTACTGGTTCGAGCCTTGCGGTTGTTGGCCCAGGCAGACCGCCCTTGACCCGGTGGATGCTCTCCCACGTTGTCGGGAGCGCTTCAGTTTGGGGGCAGGTTTGTCCCGTAGCGGCGGCCCGCCGCCGTCGCATCACTGTAGGGCGGGTTGGGCTCGGCTGGGGAC
>JACIWR010000082.1 GCA_014360845.1 Anaerolineae bacterium | reverse complement strand
GGTTGAATCTGCTGGGGGTACTTTGTGGGCTGGGCGCTGGCCTGACTTATGGCTTATACACCATTTTCAATAAAATAGCCGTGCGCCGTTATTCCCCGTGGACGGTGATGTTGTACGCCCTGGGGTTCGGGGCGTTGTTCTTGTTGCCCCTGCAATCGGCGGCGGTTTTTCGTCCTCTGAGACAACCGATGCTCATCTTTTGGCTTTTGATGCTGGCCATCGGCCCTACCCTGGGCGCGGCCTTGCTGCACAGCATGAGCTTGCAACGATTACCGGCCAGCGTGGTCAGCATCGTGGCCACCTTGGAGCCGGCCATTGCTACGGCGTTAGCCTGGCTGTTTCTGGGTGAGCGGCTGGGGGTGGATCAGATACTGGGCGGTGTGCTTATCTTGAGTGGGGTTTTGCTGTTGCAGCGGAGTTGAGGAGCGAGCGCTTCAGGGGCTGTAGCGCAGCAGGATGAGTACCCCAATCACGCCCACGGCGGCGAACTCGAGCAGGGTGCGGCGGTTGAGGTTCTCCTGGAGATGTTGTTGGGCGATGCCGGTGGTCAGATAAAACAGGAGCAAGAGCAAGCCCCCCACGGTGAGGCTGCTGACTCGCCAGTAGTTGAGGGCCCACACCGCTTCGCCCAGCAGCAGACCGACGAGGGAAGCGTAGAGGAGTCGGCGGCGCATGGATTGCTGCTCGTCGCGCAGCAGGTCCAGGGCCAAGAGCCCTCCGGCGACCATGGTGGAAGTGGCGGTGAGCAGGCTGCGTGCTTTACTGTCGTAGATGACGGTGAACAACCCCAGGGCGATGAGGTAAGTGACTAAGTTCAAGGCCAGGCGGGCCGGGCGGTAGGCAGGGGCACTGGGGTCTACGGTACGGTATTCCACGGCGACAACCAGGGAGAGCAGGGCGGCTGTCGCTATGAGGCCCATGAACCAGTATTGCGTGTTCGGGGCGCGGGGCAGCAGGGCGGCCATGAGCACGGTGAGCAGTCCGGGGAGAATCCAAAAAACGAAGGTGTAGGGTAGTTCCCCAGCCCGCGAGCGGGGATGACAACGGATCACCGAATCGGTACCGGTGCAAGCCAGACCTAACAGAATCAGAGTGACCAGCCAGTCGCCAGACACGTGTAGGGTCAATGGAGAGCCCAGGGGCTGGGAAGCCAGGGTCCACGTCGGTACGTGCACAACGAGGAAGAGGACGATGCCTATCAGGATCAGGCTGGTGAGAACGCTGATGTGGTCGTAGGGTGGTGTGGTTCTATCCAAAGGACTACTCCCCTCGGCTGGTGATTTGGTGGTAGCTGGCGACATTCTACAATCACGCTCAGTTTTTGTCAAGCGGAGGTAACTCATGACTTTGCTCTATGCTTTGCTGGGCTTGTTGGTGGGTGCTTTTCTCAATGTATGCGCGGATAATCTGCCGCTCCGCCGGCGTCTGCAGCCGCCCCAATGCACTTATTGCGCTCAGGTTCGCGACCCGTTGAGTTGGGTGACGGTGATTGGCTATCTGGTGGGCCGTACTCGTTGCCGTCACTGCGCTGCTCCCTGGCCCCTGCGCCATGTGCTGGTGGAATTGGTGACGTCGGTGTCCTTTGCTTTCCTCTGGCGACGGTACGGTCCCACAGCGCAACTCTTGCCGGCCTCGTTCTACATCTGCGTGTTTCTTTTGATTACCGTCACCGACCTGGAACATCGCCTGGTGCTGAATGTGGTCGTCTTGCCAGCTATTCTCTTTGCCCTGGCTTGCAGTCCTCTTTTTCCGGGTTTGGGCTGGAAGAGTTCGTTGCTGGGCGGGATAGTGGGCTTTGCTCTGTTCTATTTGATCGCCAGGCTGTATCCGGGAGGGATGGGCTGGGGCGATGTGAAGCTGGCTGCTTTTGTGGGGGTGACCTCTGGCTTTCCGGAGGTGATTGTGGCTCTGGTGGTGGGCATTCTGGTGGGGGGCATAGTGGCTCTCTTGCTGCTTTTTACCCGGCGGGCCGGATTGAAGAGTGGCATCCCTTACGGGCCTTTTCTGGTGGTGGGTGGGTTGGTGGGCTTTTTCTACGGACCGGAGATTGTGGCCTGGTATCTGCAAGCGTATCGCTGAGGCTTTGAGCGGGAAGCCCTCGACGCAGTCGGGGGAGCCGTCACCGCCGCACTGGTGGGCAAGCTGTCACAAGCCCCCGGCGAAGCCGGAGGCTTGTGGGAGGTCCTGCCAACTTAAGGGTGAGGGGGTGTTGGCCAGGGTGGTTTGGGTAGCGTAGGCCTTGCGTGGGGTGTGGGCCAGGCAGGCGGCGTTGGCCAAGCGGTGGGCCAGGCGGGCGGTGTCGGCCAGGCGGTGGGCCAGGCGGGCGGTGTCGGCCAGGCGGTAGGCCAGGCGGGCGGTGTCGGCCAGGCAGTGGGCCAGGCGGGCGGTGTCGGCCAGGCAGTGGGCCACCCAGAAGGTGTTGGCCAGGGTGTGGGCGTGGGGCGCGCAGTAGGCCGCTCAGGCGGTGTGGGCCAGGCGGTGGGTGTCGGCCAGGGCGTAGGTGTAGGGTGCACCGTGGGCCGCTCAGGCGGCGTGGGCCAGGCGGTGGGCGTGGATAAGGCCGTGGGCCATGTCGAGGGGGTAGGCCACGGGGTCTGGTGCTCGGGGCCTTCTGTGGGCACACCCGGCTCCCCACCGACCATCTCCAATGCCTGGTCCAGTTCGGCCTGGGAGAAGGTCAGAGCCCGCTGTAGAGCCGGCCGGGCGGTCTCCGGCGCCTGCTCCAGCAGTGCGGCAAGCTGCGCCTCGTGATGAGCCTGAGCGGTGACCGCCAAATCGGCCAGCGCGGAGCGTTCCTCGAAGGGCAGGCCCCTGTTCGCGTCCAGGAAAGTGAGCGCTTCGTGGAATTGCGCTAAGTATGCAGTGAGAGCGTTTTCCACGTGCTCCGGACGGTTTTCCGCTAACAAGATCGTTACCTCTTCCAGACGTTCGGAGGCGAAAGCGAGATACAACCTGGCGTCCTCAGCATCGTTGAGAGAGACCGTCAGACGCATGGTCTCCAATCCTCTTTTCAGCGGATAGAGCGCATCACCCGGCAGAGCTCGACCTGAAGCGTAAACCGTTCCCCCGCCGATAAACAGCGAGATGACCAACACGACACCCACAAGCAGGGTGGCAGAAACCCGACCCCTTGCCTTGAGGCTGGCAGTTAACCTGCGCCACGCCCTGCGCAGGGGATGGGGTTCAGCGGCGGCTTGTGCGACCCGGCGTGGTCGTGCGGCGATCAAATTGCGTACGCGGGTGACGGATGTGCGGCGGAACTCCGAAGGGGCCTGGAGTGTGCGCGCAGCTTGTAGACGGAGGGCCAGGCGCAGGAGCGGCTCCAGCTCCTCCCGTCGGGTGGGGTAGAGGGCCACACACTCTTCCACTGTTTTCCCCTGCTCATAGATGGCAGTGATGCAATTGTCCAGAATGTTTTCGAAGGTGTCAGGCTGGTTGTTCATTGTTATGCCTCTGTCAACAAGCGGTTTAATGCGGCCAGCGCCCGATGTTGGATCACGCGACAAGCGCCTTCGCTTTTGGACAGGATGCGAGCCACTTCGGCATGACTCAGGCCCTCGATGAAGCGCAGAATAATCACCTGTTGTTGTTCCTCGGTCAGTTGCGCGATGGCCGCAGCTAGAGTGGCTGCCTCTTCCGTGGCAATGACCTGTTCCAATGGCGGACGGTGCTGATCTCGCTTCTCAACTTTCTCCGGTGGGGGCATGGGGGCCTCGGGCTTTTGTCGCCGATGGTAGTCAGCGACGATGTTGTGGGCGATGCGATAAAGCCAACTGCTGAAAGGATGTCCACGCTGCTGATAGCCGGGCAGTGCTTCCCACGCTTTCAGGAAGACCTGCTCGGTGAGGTCCTCAGCCTCATCAACATCTCCCACGCGATAGTACACGTAACGGTAGATGGCGTCCAGGTGGAGCAGGTATAACTCACCGAAAGCATCGGCGTTGCCGGCGATGGCTTGGGCTATCAGAGTGGTCTCCTGGGGTGGTGAGCTCGACATTTGATTCACAAATCCTGGCAATACGCTCAATAGGCCTGGGCCTCAAGGGGAGGCAAGGCGCAGTGATTCAGGTATTGATGATACTCAGGCAGTTTGCTTTCATGAACATGTTGCTGATGATGGTGGCGGTGTTGATCACGGTGGTGAGGAGGTCTTCAGTGCGCACTCTGGCGGCAAAAGAGAGGGATACATAGCTGTTGCCCGGCACGGTGATGTGCCAGTGTAGAGTTCTGGTCTTTTGGTCGTAAGTGCCGCCCTGCGTGGCGGAATCTGGGACGTAATCTAACTTGTCCGGCAGAGAGTTGCGCACGTCGGCGACGATTTCTTCGGCACCAGCGTTGTGGAACAGGATGATGTAGGTTAATGCCCACCCAGGAGCAACCACACTCTTCGCCGTGAGCTGGTATATCCGGATTGGTTTAGGTCTGAGTAGTGACATAGCTCCCCCCTGGTCATCGTTTAAATATAAAACGATGAAGAAGGGTTTTTGTTACAGGGCGGGTGCACCCGCCAGGCGCAGGGCTTAAAAACAAGGGCCCCACCCTCGTCGAGGATGGGGCCTTTACGTGGCATGGCGCATGCGGGATTCGAACCCGCGATCTTCGCCTTGAGAGGGCGATGTCCTAGGCCGCTAGACGAATGCGCCTGACTAAGCGAGCAGTATTCTACCAGGAATTGAGCGGATTGTCAAATTTAGCCTCGGGCAGTATCACCGTAGGGCGAGTCGGGCTCGGTCGGGGACGCATCGCCGTGTGACAGGTGGTGTTTTTGCTGTCCCGCAGTTGCACGGCGGGACAGACCCTCCGCTCGCGGAGTACAACTCCGCGGGATCAGATGAAAATCGTGGAGCACGTTCACGCGGCCGCGCGGCTCTTGAGCTGTTGCGGTCGCGCACGGCGCAAGTACGGTGATTTCCTCAACAGCCACCAGCGGACCAGGGGCCGGCACAAGCGTATCAGATGCCGCTTGTAGCCCAATAGTGATACCATGTCCCGCACGTAGTCCTCGAAGTCATGTCGCTGGTAGCGGAGCAGCTTTTGGCTTTCTGTGGTATCTACCCAGTCCGTGCAGAAGGGCGTGGAGCCGAAAGCTTCTTCGGGCAGCATACCTACGCCCATGGCCTCCAGAATGCGCTGCGCAATTTGCCGGTAGTATAGCTGACAGCGCGGGCCACCTCCGATGAGCAGCGTCTTGCCCCATACTTCCTCGCTGCTAACAGCGTTGGCGAAGGCCAGCCCCACGTCTCGGGTGTGCACAAACTCCATGCGGTTGTCCAAAGGCACATCGAACATGCCCGGGTCCAGCTTTATCGCCAAAGGCAGTGTCGCCGAGAGCCGTAAAATGGCCCACTGCAAACCGGAAGCCTTGACCATCTGCTCGCACTCTATCTTATGGCGCGAGTAGTGTTCAACTGGATGGACCGGGTCTCTCACGGTGCGGGGTGGGGGTTGGTCTTGAGTTCTGCCGTAGACATGGTAGGATGAGGCGAAAATTATCTTCGGGGGGGTGGGCTGAGCTTTCATAGCGTGTAGGAGGTTTCGCGTGCCTCCGACGTTCACTTGATAGGCCCAATCGGGCTGTCGCTCCGATTCAATGCCGGTGGCGGACAGCTTAGGAAGGATGAAGGCCAGGTGGATCACTACGTCCTGATCTCTGACCGCAGCGGTGACGTCTTCGGCTTGACGGAGATCGCCCCAGACGATTTCAACCTGGTCGCGGTATTTTCTGCGTAGCCTGGCGGCGATTTTGGTGTTAGTCTTCGTCTTCAGGTCAAAACAGCGTACCTGGTGGTTCTGTTTGATCAACTCCTCCAAAGTGCTGGTACCTATGTTTCCAAAAGCTCCGGTCAACAATACTCGCATTCTCTTAACTCCTCTCCAAACTTTTCAATATCATGTGCATGCCCTCTTGCGCCGCATGGCCCCAGTTCGCACCGTGGGGGTCCAGTAGTCCCTGGAGCACCAGGCCCACGGCCAACGAAACGATGATTTGGGCGGTCGTCTCAGGGTCGGTGGGTTGTAATGTGCCCTCCGCGATGCCGTTCTCAATCATGCTGGCGAAGAACTCCCGATAGCGGCGATAGTGGGCGATCATCGCCTGCCAGATGCCCGGATCGTGGGCGGCTTTGGTCCAAAATTCGAGGAAAATGGGCAACTTCCCATCTGCGGCGCGAAAGACCACCTCGGCCATGCTGGCCATGTGGCGCAGAGCCGCAGGGACATTCTCTGCTGTGGCGCGGATCGTCTCCATTTGCCTGTCCAATTCCGCCAGCCAGAGCTCGAGCAATTCTAGGAAGACGGCTTGTTTGCTGGGAAAGTGGTGGTAGAAAGCTCCCTTGCTCACACCGGCGCGCCGACATATCTCCGCCACGCCGGTCACATCGTAGCCGTAATGGGCGAAGCTCTCTTCGGCGGCGGTGAGGATGCGGGAGCGGGTTTCTTCCGCTCGCTGTTGTGGACTCATGAGCGCCTCCTCGATGGAAAATCCGACCGACCGGTCGGTATTATATTCTCATTTGTCTCTTTTGTCAAATTCGGCTCGCGGAGTACAACTCCACGAGAGCAGAGAGAGATCGCGGGCAAGCCCCTCGCGCAGCGAGGGGTTGGTGACAGCTTCGCCGGACAAGGGCTTGGCCGAGCTCCGAGGGGGCGGGTAGGGCTCTTGTCCTTCCCCAACCAGCACCGCCTGTTTCGAGGACATGCAAATTGGGCTGTGGCGGGAAGGTGTGGTATAATGGGGCGCAGATTTCGAACAAGGAGGGAGCAATGATTCGTTTACAGGTTCGCACCAGTGCTCATGCTGAGTTGATAGACATCACCGGCGAAGTGCAAGATGTGGTCCGGCAATCCGGTGTGCAGCAGGGCGTGTGTCACGTCTTTGTACCTCATACCACCGCTGGCGTCACTCTTAACGAGAACTGTGACCCCACGGTGGCCGAGGATATTCTGATGGCTTTGGACAAGGTGGTACCCTGGCGTGCTGGCTATCGTCACGCGGAAGGGAATGCGGCAGCGCACGTCAAGGCGAGCTTGATGGGCAATTCGCTGACCGTGTTCATTCGTGGCGGGTCTCTGGCTTTGGGCACCTGGCAGGGCATTTTCCTGGCCGAGTTTGACGGCCCTCGCCAGCGCCAGGTCTGGGTCAAAATTGTGAGTGGCTGATGCAAATCTCCGAGCGGTTATTGGATAAGATTTTGCCCACCGTCGCCACGCCGGCCCGCTACACGGGCGGTGAGTGGAACAGTGTGCTTAAAGATTGGGACAGCGCGCAGGTTAAACTGGTTCTGGCTTATCCCGATGTTTACCAGATTGGCATGTCCAACCTGGGCCTGATGATTCTGTACGACATCGTCAACCGCCAGCCGGAATTTTTGGCCGAGCGGGTTTATGCTCCCTGGGTGGACATGGAAGCGGCCATGCGGCAGGCGGGTATTCCGCTTTACAGCCTGGAATCGCGACATCCCCTGGGTGAGTTCGATGTGCTGGGTTTCTCTTTGCCCTATGAGTTGAATTTCAGCAACGTGCTTAACATGCTGGATTTGGCCGGTTTGCCTGTGTTGGCGGAGGAGCGGGAGGAGCCCTGGCCTCTGGTCATCGGGGGCGGCGTGGGGGCGGCCAATGCCGAACCTATGGCCGATTTCTTTGACGCTTTCGCCATTGGCGATGGCGAGGAAGTGATTCTCGAGATTCTAAACACTTGTGCGCAGGCTAAGCGCTCTGGCGCGGGGAAGGAGGAGTTGCTGAGAGCGCTGGCCCGCATACCGGGCGTGTATGTCCCCCGCTTTTATCGGGTGGAGTACAATGCCGACGGGACGGTGGCGGCGGTCACGCCCACTGTGTCAGAAGCCGAGCCTCAAGTGCTCAGGCGGATAGTGTCCCCCTTGCCCCCGCCGCCTGTGGACCTGATAGTGCCCTACGTGAAATTAGTTCACGACCGGGGCGTGGTGGAGATCGCCCGCGGTTGCACTGCCGGTTGCCGATTCTGCCAGGCGGGGATGGTGTATCGGCCTTTGCGCGAGCGATCCCTGTCGGAAGTGCTTGCTGCCGTGGAAGACATAGTGCAGAAAACGGGCTACGAGGAAGTCGCTCTGGTCTCTTTGAACAGCGCCAGTCATCCCCAGATTGAGCAGATGGTGCGCGAATTGACCTCGCGTTATCAGCATCCACCGCTGGCTATTTCGCTGCCTTCCCTGCGCATTGATACCTTCTCCGTGCGGCTGGCGGAGCTCTTTCAGGGACGGCGCAAGACGGGGTTGACCTTCGCGCCGGAGGCCGGCAGTCAGCGTCTGCGCGATGTGATCAACAAGCGGGTCACGGCGGACGATTTACTGACCACAGCGGAAACGGCGTATGCCGCCGATTGGCAACGCATTAAGTTGTACTTCATGATCGGATTGCCTACCGAGACGCTGGATGATGTGGCGGCGATTATCGAGCTGGTCCGCGAGGTAAGGGCGGTGGGGCGTCGCTATCACGGGCGACGAACGCAGGTCAATGTCAGCGTGGCGACCTTTGTGCCTAAGGCGCATACGCCTTTCCAGTGGGCGTCTCTGGTGGGCGAGGATGACCTGCGGGCCCGGCTGGATTTGCTGCGACGGGGGATCAGGAAAGGCGGCCTGCGTTTGAGTTGGCATGAGCCGCAGGCCAGTGTTTTAGAGGCGGCTCTGGCCCGGGGGGACCGTCGTCTGGGCCGGGTCGTATATCGGGCGTGGCGTTTGGGGGCCCGTTTTGACGCCTGGCCAGAGCATTTTGATTGGGCGATCTGGCAGCGGGCTTTTGAGGCCGAGGGTTTGGATGCGGATTGGTACGCGCGCCGCGAGCGGACCTTCGCCGAGGTCTTGCCCTGGGAGCACATCGAGAACGGCGTGAGCAAGGCGTTTCTGTGGGACGAGTATCAGCGGGCCTTGCGGGGTGATACCACTCCCGATTGCCGCGAGATGTGTCTCGCCTGCGGAGTAGCGGAGACATTGGGGTGCGAGGGAGCCGGATGAGTCAGACAGGACGCTATCGCTTGCGTATCACCTTTGCCAAGGAAGAGGCGCTGAAGTACATCTCCCATTTGGATTTGGCGCGAACCTGGGAGCGCGCTCTGCGTCGGGCGCGGGTGCCGCTGGCCTACTCTGGCGGTTTCAACCCCCGGCCCAAGATGGCCTTTGCCGCTGCCTTGCCGGTGGGGTACACCTCTGTGGCGGAGATGTTGGACGTGTTTCTCGAAGATCGGCTTACTCCGGCGGAGATGACCCGTCGCCTGGCCGATGCCTTGCCGGCAGGTCTGCGGGTGATGGCGGTGGCAGAAGTGGAGCCCAGGTTGCCCGCTTTGCAGTCGCAGGTGCGCGCGGCGGAGTATAGTGTGCGTGTGGCATGGCCGGGCGATGGCACGGAGCTGGAGGCACGCATCGCTGCCCTGCTGGCCGAGACAGATTTACCTTGCGAAAGAATGCGCAAAGGACGGCGGTACACCTATAATCTGCGTCCTCTGATTGAGGGGCTGCGGGTAGAAGCCAGGGAGGGGGCGGATTATCGGTTATGGATGAAATTGCGCTACGGTAGCGAAGGGACGGGACGGCCTGAGGACGTGTTGGGCGCTTTGGGTCTGGCGGACGCTCTTGTCAACATACAGCGGATAGCGCTGTGCGTTTGACAAATTGCCGAAATCAGGTATAATTATGTCGCTAAGGACGAAGTTTCCCCCCGCGCAGGGACACATGATCGTCGAGGGGAAACTTTTGTTGTGAAGGTCTCTCTGAGGAGGTACAAAGTCGTGTATGCTGTGATTGAAAGCGGAGGCAAGCAATTTAAAGTTCGAGAAGGGGAATTGCTGGAGGTGGAGAAGTTGCCTCAGGCCGTGGGCGAGAAAGTGGAGTTTGATCGTGTGCTCCTTCTCGCGGACGAGGCCGGGGTCAAAGTGGGGCAGCCCACTGTCGAAGGGGCAAAAGTTCGGGCCACGGTCCTGCACCACGGCAAGCACAGAAAAGTTTTTATCTTCAAATACCGCCCCAGAAAGCGTTACCGGCGGCGAGCTGGACATCGGCAGCCCTTCACCCGTCTGCGGATTGATGAGATTGTGGTCTAGAAGAGTTGGAGGTAGAGTGCGATGGCTCACAAAAAAGGAGGCGGCAGCAGCCGCAACGCGCGCGATAGCGAATCCAAACGCCTGGGTGTCAAGAAATTCGGCGGCGAGTGGGTGCGCCACGGTAACATTATCGTCCGTCAGCGAGGCACCAAGTTCCATCCCGGTGAGAACGTAGGCATGGGGAAAGACTATACCTTGTTCGCCATGACGGATGGTTACGTTAAATTCGAGTACATGCGCGGTGGCAAAAAGCGGGTCAGCGTGTATCCCGAACTCTCGTGATTGTTGGCGTGGATTATAAAACAAGTGAGAAAGTGAATTAGTGAATTATGAAGAAAGATATTCATCCTAAGTACTACCCCAACGCTATAGTACGTTGTAGCTGTGGCAATACATTCACGGTGGGATCTACCAAAGAAGAGATTCACACCGATGTCTGTTCAGCGTGTCACCCGTTTTTCACAGGTGAGCAGCGCATCGTGGATACGGCGGGGCAGGTGGAGCGCTTCTTGAGACGTTTGGAACGGCGGGATGAATTAGTAGCTGAGAGCGCGTCAGAGCCGGAGAAGCAAGCGACGGACAACTCCACCTCTGCTGATGAAGCTGGTGTAAACGATGCGTAGAGGCACCTTATGGGTGGTGTGTGATTAGCGTATTCCCCCACGGGGCAGATGATGATTACGTCTGCCCCGTGTCTTTTAGGGTGTGGTTAGCTTGGCAACCGCCGCTTGTCACGCTGGCAAAACATCGTTGAGAGAGGACGTGCATGTATCGCAAAACAACGCTGGACAACGGTTTACGCATCTTGACCACGACTATGCCCCACACGCGCTCGGTGGGGCTGGCTTTCTTCGTCGGCGTGGGTTCCCGCTATGAGACTGATGCGCAGGCCGGAGCTTCTCACTTCATTGAGCATGTGTTGTTCAAAGGCACGGAAAAGCGCCCCTCTGCCCTGGAGATCGCTGCAGCCATCGAAGGTGTGGGCGGGGTATTCAATGCTTCTACTGGTCGCGAGGTCACGGCTTATTGGGCCAAGGTGGCTGCTCCTCATCGCTCGGTAGCGGTTGATGTCCTGGTGGATATGCTGCGTCATGCCCGTTTCGATCCGGACGATATCGAGCGAGAGCGGCACGTGATTATCGAGGAGATCAATCACACCTTAGACAGTCCTGATCAACTGGTTCATTTGCTGATTGATCAGTTGAGCTGGCCGGATCATCCTCTGGGGCGGGATGTGGCGGGGACGCGAGAGAGTGTCCGGGCCCTGAGCCGCCAGCAGCTCTTGGACTACATGCGCCATTATTACGTGCCGGGTAACGTGGTGGTCAGTCTGGCGGGTCAGGTGGAGCACCAGGAAGCGGTAGAGGAGCTGGCCCGTCTGCTGGGAGATTGGTCCGATGGCGAGCGGCGGGGTTTCCTGCCGGCCCATGATGACCAGAGCGAGCCCCGCTTGAAGGTGCACTATAAAGAGACCGAACAGGCTCAGCTTTGCCTGAGTGTGCCGGGGCTGCGGCGTCTGCACCCGGACCGTTTTGCCTTACGCCTCCTCAATGCGATTCTGGGGGAGGGGATGAGCAGTCGTCTCTTTCTGGAGATTCGCGAAAAGCGGGGTTTGGCCTACAGTGTGAGTTCCTATATCAGCTCGCTGGAGGATGTGGGGACCGTGGGTGTTTACGCCGGTGTGGACCCGGCTCGCATACAGGAGGCTATACGGGCCATATTGGGCGAGTGGGATCGTTTGCGGAAGGAGACTGTTTCGGAAGCGGAGTTGAACAAGGCCCGTGAGTATTTCAAGGGTCGGCTGCTTTTGCAGATGGAGGACACTTTCAGCGTTGCCGCCTGGTTTGGGCAGCAGGAGCTGATGTCGCCCGAGGAAGTCTTGACCGTGGACCAGGTGGTGGCGGAGATAGACAAGGTCACCGCCGCTGATGTGCAGCGTTTGGCGCAGCAGCTCTTCGACGGTCGGAAATTGAGCCTGGCGGTGGTGGGTCCCTTTGAGGGGGAGAATGAGTTCCGCGAAACTCTGCAATGTTTCGACCTGTACAGTTAAGTCCGTGTTTCAGTCGGTCGGACCCGTAGCCCGACACGGATGCGGCGGCGGGGCATGGCCTCGCCCTGCACTGTCCCTGCCTCAAATCACGAGGAGATGCGCGACGGTGATATGGCACGGGGAGGAGGTATCTTCTCAAAATGTAGGGGCGAACCCTTGCGGTCGCCCAGGCGGGCAAGTGCAAGACCTGCCCCTACCCCAAATTATTGAGAAGATACGGGAGGAGGTAGGAAGTGGTTAAGCTGTTGTTGTCATGGGATATTAAGCCCGGTCAGGAGACCGAATACTTCAACTTCGTTTATCGTGAGTTTGGGCCGGGCTTGATCAAACTGGGTATCCAAATCACTGAAGCCTGGTACACCGCCTTTGGATCAGGCCCCCAGATTCTTATCGGCGGCGTGGTGGAAACACCGGAGAAGTTAACCTCCATCCTCGAAAGCGAGGAGTGGGAGGCCCTCTATAAGAAGCTGTCACGTTACATTGTCAACTTCAATCGCCGTGTGGTGAAGGCCACGGGAAGATTCCAGTTGTAAGTAACGTAGGGGTATCGGCTGCCAGGATGGAGGTGGGGGTGAGACAGAGGCCGCTCTATTTGCTTTTCACTGTTTTCATCAGCGGGATGACCACGTTAGCGGTGGAGCTTTCTGCCTCCCGCTTGCTAGACCCCTACTTCGGCACGTCCAATGTGGTGTGGGCTAATCTCATTGGGTTGATCCTGGTCTACCTCAGCGTGGGCTATTTCATCGGCGGTCGCCTCGCCGACCGCTATCCTTACCCCAAAGTGCTCTACAGCATCACCGGCGTAGCGGCGGTGCTCATTGGTGTTGTGCCCTTCATCGCGCGCCCCGTTCTCCTGCTCGCCAGTCGAGGGTTTGCCACTTATAGCGCGGGTTTACTCCTGGGGTCTTTTATAGGGGTGCTCCTCCTCTTCGCCCTGCCGGTGACTTTATTGGGTTTCGTTTCTCCTTTTGCCATCCGTCTGGCCATGCGAGATG
>JACIWR010000081.1 GCA_014360845.1 Anaerolineae bacterium | reverse complement strand
CTATCGCCCGATATAAAGCGCGGCCATTCCACTGTTCCCCGCCCGCTGGACCCACAGCTCGCCCGTTTTCCCCGGCATGGCCCTGAGACGGAGGCCCTGGTATGGCCGCTCCCACCAGCAAGCATTGTGCTGGTTTAGCTCGCCTGGCTCTCGCGCGGGCTGTTCCAATACTCCCAGGCGAAGGCCCCAAACACGCCGACGAAAAACCCTAATGTGCCGGCCACCGCTATGTTGAGCATCTTCCTGGGGGATACCGGCTTGGTGGGCACGGCCGCGTAGCTGGCCAGGCGTACCTCCTCACCCTCAGAATCCGCTGCGATGCGCGTTTCCTCGGCCTTGCGCACCACCGTCATGTAGACTTCTTTGCTCGTATCCACCGCACGCTGTAATCGCTCGTATTCCGTCTGGGCTTCTTCCCTTTGCTGCTGCAATTCCAGTATCTGAGGTTCCAGGTTGGCGGCTTCGGTCTCCAGGGCTATGACTTTGTCATTCAACGTGGTCACCATGTCCTCCAGCAGCTTTATCTGCTCGCCCACGGTCTTCCCGGAGAAAGATTGGACACTGGTCACCTGCAATTCGATGGGGAGCTGGTGCTGGGTGTTGAGGGATTGCACCTCCAGGAGCAGCGAGGCCAGATCGTCTCCCAGGGAAGCCGGCGCGTCGCTGGATTGCAGCCGCAGGCGGGAGATGAGGTTATTGGCGTCCTGGATCACCAGGCGAATGGCTTGAGCACCGTCGTAATAGGCGCGTAGTGAGGCTTGCATGGAGCTAATGCGCGTGTTCAAGACCTCGGTCTGATTCTTGGCCTGATAGGCGATCAGTTCCTCCTCGGCTTTTTTGAGATTGGCTTCGGCGGTTTTGACCTGCTCTTCGAAGAATTGGGCTTCGTCCTCACTTTGTCCATACAGGTCATTGAGATGTTGCACGACGGTGTCGGCCCAGGTATTGGCCACGCGGGAGGCTTTGACCGGGTCTCTTGACCGCACTTTCAAAGCGATCAGGCTGGGGTCGCCGGTGCTGGTTGCCTCCACCATTTCGGCGAAAGCGTGCAGTTCCTGCTCTTTTTCGTCCAGAACATCGCCCAGCTTGGCTATCACCGTGAGCAGCACGTCGTCACTGGTCGCCACCGCTGGATACGCTTTGACCGGCAACTCCTCGTCGTTGATGGTCTCGAATTTGGGATCGAAGCGCATCTGATATTTGGGTTTCACCGCGGCCACCAGCGCCGTCGCCTGGTAAGTGGGCGGCAGCAAGAAGCTGACCACGCCAGCGAACAGGGCAGCGACCACTGCCAGGGCGACAATGGCTTTCCAATGGCGGATTAGAACGTCAATGTATTCTCGCAGATCAATCTCGTCTTCCACTAGATTCTCCTCCTGATTGTTTGTCGCTCATTTGCTCTTCCACGAAGGCTAATACCAGGTCTGCCAAGCGCAGTGCCTCTTGAGCCGCGGGTGCGGTGTACACTCGCGTGGGGATGCTGTCAGGTAAGCTATTGGGATAGCGGGTGGGGACGTAGTAGCCGTCGAGGGGAGCTACTTTTTGGCGCAAATCCTCACTGTCGTATCTGTTTTCACTTATACCTCCTCGCCGAACACCCGGCTGTAGCGGAGGAAGACCCAGTACCCGGCCACCAGGATCACCAGGGCCGTGACAAAAGTGCGCAGCAAAAAGTCGGGACCCACCAGACGCCCCCAAAACAACACATCTCGATAGGCGGCGACCAAAGAAGCCATGGGGTTGAGAATGCGCACCCAGCGCCAGATGTCTATGTTGATTCCCCAGAGCACGTAGTTATGCGGCAGCTTGTCAATCGGGTAGAAAATCGGCGTCACGAAGAACCAGGCCAGCATCAGGACCTCAACGATGATTTTGGTGTCCCGGTAGAACACGTTAAGGGTGGAAAGGAACAGAGCCATGCCCATCGTGAACATCACCTGGATGAGAATAATCAGAGGCAACAAAAGCACCCAGGCCGTCAGTCGGACGCGGAAGGCGAAGATCATCGCAAATAGCACCACGAGCGCGATCAAGAAGTTGACCAGGTTGGATAAGACCACCGACAGGGGCAAGACTTCACGAGGGAAGTAGACCTTTTTGACCAGGGGCGCGTTCTCCACGATGCTCCCCGTCGCCGCCGTCATAGACGCGGTAAAGAAGTTCCACGGTAAAAGGCCACACAGGACGAAGACAGGGAAATCAGGGATGTTGCTGGGAGTCATCACCGTGAAGACTACAGTGAGCACGGTCATCATCAAGAGCGGATTGAGCAAAGACCAGAGGATGCCCAGCACCGAGTTCTTGTAGCGAACTTTCAGGTCACGGACGACCAGGTTGCGGATCAGTTCGCGGTACCCTATAAGCTCGACTATACGGGCTTGCATCCGTATCAACCTCCACCGCCTCAATAGAGTAGTAAAACGTAAAGCGTAAAATGTAAGAAAGGTGATACGACTTACGTTTTACATCGCTGTGTCATTATAACACAACTCACCCGTGCGAGCAAACATTGTCGTAAACCTCTTGGATGAGCTGGCTTCCTCGTTCCCACGAATACTTTTTCACCGCTCTCTCGCGGAGTTTAGTCCCCCTCTCCGCTGCTTCGCGGGGATCGTTCAGCAGGGCCAGCAGAGCGTCGGCCAGGGCGGCAGGGGAGATTTCGCGGGCGTAGACGCCCAAATCGTCCAGGTACTCGCGGCTGACCGGCGTGGGAAAGGCCACCGTGGGCAGGCCCATGGCCATGTAGTTCAGGAGTTTCCCACAACCTTCTGTGGCTGAAACCTTGGGCGCGACGGCCACATCGCCAAGGGCCAGGTAGCGGGGAGCGTCCTCATAGGGCAATTGACCGGTGAAGGTCATGTGCTCGTTCAGCCCCAGCCGCTGAGCCAGGCCGCGATATTCTTCCACATTGGGGAACCCCATGATGAGGAAATGCGTGTCCGGACGGGCAGAAACCACGCGCTGCGCCGCCTGCAACAGCAATCCAGTGCCCTGGTATTCGGCCAGCAGTCCCAGATATACCACCAACGACCTGTCGGGGGGGATGTTCCACCGGGCCTGCAGGGCCTGTTTTTCCTCGGTGCCAAGCACATCCGGGCGAAAGGTGTTGACGTTGACGCAATCGGGCACGGGATAGACTTTCTGCGGAGAGCATTCAAACTCATTGATCAGTATGTTGGCGGCGTGGTGGCTGCTGGTGATTACCGCTGCCGGGAAGCGGTCAATCAACCACTCCAGGCGGCGCAGAGGCCGGTAGAGCACGCTTTCGCGGCGCAGAAAGTGGTGGTCTATCATCTCGCTGGTCATGCTGCCCTGGAAGTCGAACACCAGGGGTACACCGCGCAGCTTGCTCAACACGTGACCGATCAGCGCGCCCTCGTGCAGGTGAGCGTGGATGACGGCGGGGCGGTGGCCGAGGACGGTGCTCAGCGCCTTGAGACCAAGCATGACATCCAGGTAGATTTTGTGCCGCGAAGAGCCGACAATGACCCGATAGTTGAAGGGCACTCCCCAACAACGGCGCACGTCCAGACCGGCTATGTCTCGCCCGTTGGGATAGGCCAGGATGGTGATGTGGTGACCCATATCCCGCAGGGCTACCGCTTCTTCCAGGATGCGCACGTGACTGCCGTAATCGGCGAAAAACATGGTGGGAGCAATCATCAAGACATCGTATATCCGGTTGGGCGACAATGCCGCTTTTTCGGACATGAATCAGGTATCCTTAACCAAGATCCGTTGGTATCCTCTCAGTATTTTCTACCTGTGCAGTTAAGTACGTGTTTCAGCTACAAAATGCCCCAAGGGCGGGCTCGTGCCCGGCACGGATGCGGCGGGCGTGGCCCCACCCTACCGGTTTTTGAGAAGATACATCAGTTGGGATGCAGAACAGGGTGTATCGAGGGCAAGACAAAGCGAAAGGGAACAAAGTGATCGGAGGATTGTCCTCGATCACCTTGGTCCCCGGCATAAAAAATATGGCTCAGGTTCAGGCCTTGTGGTTCCCAAACCACAGAAGCCAGCGCAGGCGCAGCATCTCGCGGAAGGCGCGGGTAATCACGTCCAATCGCGCCCCGGTTTGGCTGCCGGCCACGCGCGGGCGGTGGCTGACCGGCAACTCGTGGAAGCGAAAGCCTGCTCGCTTGGCCCGCACCAGGAACTCGATGCTGAACGTCGCTCCTCCGGAGATGATGTCTCCCGCCACGGTCTCCACGATTTGGCGGCGGAACAGTTTGAAGGCGCAATCCACATCGCGCACGGTATAGCCGAAGAGCAAGGTCATGAGCGTGCTCCATCCCCAGCCGAAAAGTTTGCGGTGGAATGGATCGCTGCGCGCTGTGCGGTAACCGGCTACTAGATCCGCGCGGTCCTCCAGAATGACGGGGAGGAATTCCTTGATCTCCTCGATGACGAATTGGCGATCGGAATCGGTGAAGAAAATCAGGTCCTTGGCAGCGCTGGTCAGCCCGGTGAACACTGCTGCGCCATAACCCTTGTTCACTTCGTGCTGCACCAGGCGCACCTGGGGATACTTGGCGGCTTTCTCGCGAACTCTGGCCGCCGTTTCATCGCTGCTGCCGTCGTCTACGACCACAATCTCGTAGTCTTCGACCAGGGGCGCGACAACGCGCACCACGTCTTCGATCATGGGGCCGATGTTCGCTTCTTCGTTGTAAGCGGGCAGTACTACTGACAGACTAGTCAAGCTTTCCTCCTTGCCAGGTTTGAATGAGTTGTTTTTTCTGCATCCGTGACAACCGTCGCAAGGCCGCTTCTCGCTGTCTGGCAGCACGGCGTGACGGTTGTGCTTCCCAGTATACGAGGCGGACCGGACGGCGGCCTCGGGTGTACCGTGCCCCCCGGCCGGCATTATGCTCCAGCACGCGCCGCTCTAAGTCCGTGGTCCAGCCGGTGTACAAAGTCCCATCGGCGCATTCCAGGATGTAGGTGAAAGCCTCCATCATTCCTCTGGGGGTTCTCTCTTCATGCGCTCCCGTAATCCGCCCAGGCCCAGCAACTGGCTGAAAAAGGAGCCCGCCGACCGCATTTCCACTGTCCGTGGAGCGGCGGCGTCCCAGTCACCGCTTTGGGCCGCTCTTAGCCAGCCGGCGCGGGCCTCGATGCCCTGTTGGAACCAGTCATCCAGGGCCTCGGTGTCCTGGGCCATGAGCGCCTGTTTCCACGCTTCCAGCTCCTCCTGGCAGAGGCCGATCCAGCGCACCAGGTTCTCCCGGTTGATCAGACATACCTCGCGGTTCTCGGTGGCATCTTCTGAGGTCAGGCGCGTGCTATCTCGATAAGCCACGCCCGCCAGACGGCGCATTTCCCGCCAGGTGGGGGTGCGACTGGTCACGTCCAACAGGACCGCGGTGAGCACCGCTGGCAGGTGTTCCACGGCGGCGATTAAACCGTCGTGTTCTGCGGGATCCAGGAAGTAGGGCAAGGCCCCCAATTGTTGCACCAGGCTGGCGATTAACTCCACGGCGTCTGGGTCCGCATCCGGTGCGGGGGTCAGGCAATAGAGCACATCTTTGAACAGATCGGCCTTGGCCGCATCCAGACCGGAGAAGGGCCCAGCGCCGGCCGTCAGATTGATGATGGGATTCCCGCCTACGAAGTGGACGGTATCGGGTAGGATTTCGCGCGCCCACTTCAATACCGGCCCCTTGACCGTGGCCGTATCGGTGATAACGCATCCCGTCTTCAAATAGGGACCGACGGCTTTCAGCGTGTCGCGAATCGCGCCCAGCGGGATGGCCAGTACCAGGATGTCCGCTTCCTCACAGGCGGCCACCAGATTCCAGTGGACTTTATCCACGGCTCCTTTTTGGCGCGCGGCACGGGCGATGAGCGGGTCCTTGTCATGACCGGTGATCTCAATCTGTGCAGAGGCGCTGCTCTCTTTCAGGGCCAGGCCAATGGAACCACCGATGTAGCCCAGCCCCACAATAGTGACTTGTGCTGTAGCCATATTCTCTCCTCGCCGCTCCTCTTAATTGACTCCGTCGGCTTGTTGCAAAGCGGCCAGCAGACGAGCTTCCTCCGGGTCCGCAGGGTCAGCGGTCGCATCCTGATGATGGCGGATGAGAGATACCGTCAGTGGCGAACACCCCGCGGCCCGGGCCAGCTCCGCCCCCAACTCTGGATGCCGACGGTGAACAACGAATCCTGCCCGCCATCCTTGGGCTCCATCGCGGCCCAGGCGTTCCAACATGGTGGGCCACCACTTGCGCAGCAGGACCACTGCCACCCGATGCCACAGGTGAAGTTGTCCCTCTGCTTTGCCTACATCGTGCAACAGGGCCGCTACCAGCAAATCCCGGTTGGTGTAACCCGTCGCCAGCAAAGAACGATAGACGTCTAAGCTGTGACGCTGGTCGGCGGCCGACATCCTGCGAAAAAGGGCTAATTGCTCTGCCGATAGCAGGGCTTCCAGGGTGGACTGCGCACCCTCCGGTCTCCGCGCGCACAGAGCCCACCAAAACTGCCTGACTCGATACACTTAGAACCCCATGATCAAGCGGTAAAGGAAGAGGCGTGGTAAATCCAACACGTTGAAGGGTAGGAACTGGTCCACAGCGATGAACAAGAACAGAAGAATGGGACCTTGTGCCTGCAAATTATCGAGGATGTCGGTCCAGCGGTAAGCCCAGGCGGCGCGGATTGTGGCCAGAATCCCGCGTAGCACGCTGTAACCGTCCAGTGGGAAGAGCGGAATCAGATTGAAAATGGCCAGACCGATGTTCACCCAGATCACCGTGTGGAATAAGCTACCCAGCAGGCCCGGCAGATGCAAATTCAAACGGAAAGGAATGGCGAACAACACGGCCAGCAACACGTTCGAGAGGGGGCCAGCCGCCGCGACGATGCCCATACCCACCCGTGGACCGGAACGCAAATTGCGCGGATTTACCGGTACCGGTTTGCCCCAGCCGAAGCCAAAGCCGCTGAAGGCGCTCACCAGAATCATGATCGCGCCCAGCGGGTCGAAATGAGCGGTGGGATTCAGGGTCAGCCGACCCATGTAGCGGGCCGTCGGGTCGCCCTGGAGTTCGGCCACCAGGGCATGAGCGAATTCGTGTATCGAGATGCTGAGCACCAGGGCCAGCAAGAAAGCCACTATATTAGCTAAAGTATTCAAGACATTAACCTCCGTCATAGTATCTGGGCGGTGATGTCCCCCGCCCAGACGGACATTATTATAGCATCAATGAGGGAAGAAGGCAAAGTGAAACGAGTTCCAGATTTGACTAATTTGGGCAATAGTTGTATAATTTTTCCCGCCAAAACGCTCCTCGGTAGCTCAATTGGCAGAGCGGCCGGCTGTTAACCGGTTGGTTGTAGGTTCAAGTCCTGCCCGAGGAGCCTTTGTATTTAGAGCAATGATGTGCTTGCTTATGTGACAAGGCCCGTCCTCGCTTGTGCGAGATGGGCCTTTGTAGTTGGTATCGGGTTTGGATACTGCAACCGCAGTTGGCCGAAATGTCGTTCTGAGCAACTCCGTCCGGGGTAGGGCGGGTTGAACTCGGTGAGCCCTACCTGCCGCCCCGGCCTCGTAGGTCGGGTTGCCAACCCGACCTACTTCGCTCTCGCGAGACAGGCTGGGAAGCCGGTCCTACGGCTCACTGAGAACCGGGCTTGACACCGTTGCCCATTGGGTGTATGCTTGCAGCAGCCCTGATCAGCCCCCCGATCGCCTGAGAGGTGGCTTGGCCGATGGCGCGAGTGCTGTGTATCAATCCCTGGATTTATGACTTTGCGGCCTACAACCTGTGGATCGAACCCCTGGGCCTGTTGAGCGTGGCTGCGGTGCTGCGTCGAGCAGGACACGAGGTGTCCTTGATTGATTGCCTGGACCGGCACCATCCCGCTGCCCCTGCCCCCCGTTCCCGGCGCGATGCCTACGGCTGCGGGCACTTTACCAAAGTGGAGGTGCGCAAGCCAGCGGTCCTGGCCCACGTGCCCCGTCGCTGGGGGCGCTACGGCCTGCCGGGCGACGTTTTCGAGGCCGAACTCGACGCCCAACCCCGTCCCGACGCCGTCCTGGTCACCTCGATGATGACTTACTGGTATCCCGGCCCCTTTGAGGTGATCCGTCGCCTCAAGGAGCGCTGGCCCGATGTACCCGTGGCCCTGGGCGGTGTCTACGCCACTCTCTGCCCCCATCACGCCCGCGCCCACTCCGGCGCTGACGCCGTGCTGACCGGTCCCGGTGAGATGCAGGCCCTGCAATGGGTGAACTGCGTGACGGGCGAATCCCGCGGGGGTGAATTGGACCCCACCGACGTTTTCCCCGCCCATGACCTGCGCCGCTCCCAGGGCTACGTGGCCATCCAGACCGCCCGCGGCTGTCCTTTCCGCTGCCCTTACTGTGCCGTGCATCTGCTGGCGCCGGGCGGATTTGCGCCGCGTGCGCCACAGCGGGTGGTAGAAGAAATCGCCTGGTGCGTCGAGACCCTGGGTGCACAAGATGTGGCCTTCTACGACGATGCGCTTCTGGTCAACGCAGATCAACACATGCACCCCATTCTCGACGGCGTGATCGAGCGCGGTTTGCGCGTTCGTTTTCACACTCCTAACGGCTTGCACGCCCGCTTCATTGACCAGCGCCTGGCTCACAAAATGCGTCGCGCCGGTTTTGTGACCATCCGCCTGGGCCTGGAGACCGCCGACCCGGACGAGCAGCGGCGCGAAGGGGGCAAAGTGGATCAACACAGCTTTGCCCGGGCGGTGCAGGCCCTGTTTGCAGCCGGGTTTTCACCCCGCGATGTCGCCGCTTACGTGCTGATCGGCCGGCCGGGGCAGAGTGTGGAGCGGGTGCGGGCCACTGTTGCCTTCGCCCACCGCCTGGGCATCCGGGTACAACCGGCGCAGTTTGCGCCCATTCCCGGTACACCGGAGTGGCGGGCAGCTATCGCCGCTGGCCGCATCACTGCCGAGGCCGACCCGTTGCTGCACAACAATTCCATCTATCCCTGCGCCGAGCCCCAGGCGTGGGAAGAACTCAAACAGGAGATTCGCCAGGGAAATCAGGCCATCTTGTCCCGGCTGGAGGATGATCTCCCGTCGGATCAGTCTATCCTGCCTCGCATCCCAGCTTATCGCTCGCAAGAACACACCGACCTCCTCCATCACAGCGCATAACCTTTACCATCCTTTGGTGTTATATCAGATAGCCTGCCAGGGATACCCCCGGACATCGCACCCCCATCAACCCATCCGGTAACGGCGTCATATCTGGTTTCAGTTGAGCTTTTGCTTCAGCGGCTTGCCCGCTGGGGATTCACCAAGAGCCTATCCCGAAAAGAGGAGTAGCGCAGGCTTTCTAGCCTGCTCTAGTCTGCCCGGACAGCTTGGAAAAGCTGTCCTACACGTTAAGCATGGAGGTAATTTCTCATGGAGAGACAAGTAGTTGTCACCGGCATGGGAGCCATCACCCCTGTGGGTCATGATGTGCCCACCACCTGGGCCGCTTTAATCGAAGGACGCTCGGGTGTAGGCCCTATTACCCGCTTCGATGCCTCGGATTTGAGCACGCGCATTGCTGCCGAGGTCAAAGACTTTGATCCGGTAGCGATTTTCGGCCATCGCGAAGCGCGACACATGGACCGTTTCACCCAATTCGCTCTGGTTGCCACTCAGGAGTCCCTGCAGGACGCGGGATTAAGCACCGATAAGTGGCAGCCCGGACGGGTGGGGGTGATCATCGGCACGGGCATCGGCGGCGTAGACACGTTGCTGAAGCAGGCCAAGACTCTGGAGACGCGCGGGCCACGCCGGCTCAGTCCTTTCGCCATCCCTATGCTCATGCCTAACGCCGCCGCCGCCCAGGTCGCCATCAACTATGGGATCACCGGGCCGAGCCTGTCTGTTATCTCCGCCTGCGCCACAGGCACCGACGCCATCGGCGAGGCGGCGGCCTTCATCCGCCGGGGCGATACGGATGTGATGATCTGTGGGGGCAGTGAAGCGCCTTTAGTGCCCGTAGCTATCGCCGGCTTTGCCATCATGGGCGCCCTCTCCTCGCGGAACGATGAGCCGCAGCGCGCTTCCCGGCCCTTCGACGCCACGCGCGATGGTTTTGTCCCCGGCGAGGGCGCGGCCATTCTCATCTTGGAGAGCCGCGAGCACGCCGAAGCTCGTGGGGCGCGCATCTACGCCGAGGTCATCGGTTACGGGGCCACCTCCGATGCGGCCCACATCACCGCGCCCGACGTGGAGGGGCGTGGCGCGGCGGAAGCCATGCGTCTGGCCCTGCGCCGGGCCGGCCTGCAACCGGAGGAAGTGGATTACATCAACGCCCACGGCACGAGCACTCCCCTCAACGACAAAACCGAGACCAAAGCTATCCATGATGTGTTCGGTGAGCACGCCTATCGGCTGGCCGTGAGCTCAACCAAGTCCATGATTGGGCATCTGATGGGTGCGGCCGGGGCGATAGAGGCCATCGCCACCATCAAAGCCCTGGAGACCGGCATCGTCCACCCGACGATCAACTACGAGCATCCCGACCCGGAATGCGATTTGAATTACGTGCCCAATCAGGCGCGGCGACTCAATCCCCGCGTGGCGCTGTCCAACTCCTTTGGCTTCGGCGGGCATAACGCTTGTGTGGCCTTCCGCAGGTATGAGTAACGAATGATGGGGAGTGAGTAACGAGTTATGAAGAGATATGCTCACATTACCGGTTGGGGCAAATACGCCCCAGAAAAAATCCTCACCAACGACGATCTGTCCCAAATGGTGGACACTTCGGATGAGTGGATTCGCACGCGCACGGGCATCAAGACGCGCCACATCGTCGGCGAGGGAGAGACGACAGCCACCATGAGTGTGCGCGCAGCTCAGGCCGCGCTGGACGTGGCCAACGTGACGCCCGACCAAATTGAACTCATCATTGTCGCCACCTCTTCGCCGGATTACCTCACACCGTCCACGGCGTGCTTGGTGCAAAACTCATTAGGAGCCATGCGAGCCGGAGCCTTCGACCTGGCCGCCGGCTGTTCGGGGTTCGTGTACGGCTTGGGCGTGGCCAGCGCGCTGATCGAGTCCGGCGTGTACGATACGGTGCTGGTCATCGGGGCCGAAACCGTCTCGAACTTCGTCAACTGGTCCGACCGGGAGACCTGTGTGCTCTTCGGCGACGGGGCGGGAGCAGTGGTCTTACAGGCCAAAGAGGTCCCCGGAGGGGTGCTGTCTTTCGTGTTGGGCGCCGATGGCTCTGGAGCCGAGTTGCTCTACGTGCCCGCCGGCGGCACTCGCCAGCCCACCAGCGCGGAAACCGTGGCCCAGGGTCTGCACTTCCTGCGGATGAACGGTCGCGCTGTGTTCCGCTTCGCCGTCAACATCATGCCCAGAGCCTCGCGGCAGGTCTGCGAACAGGCCGGGCTGTCCCTGGACGACATCGAGCTGTTCATCCCCCATCAGGCCAACGACCGCATTCTGCAAGCCTCGGCGCGGGCTCTGAACATACCCACCGAGCGAATGTTCAGTAACCTGGAGCATTACGGCAACACTTCCGCCGCGTCCGTCCCTATCGCTTTGTGCGAGGCCATTGAAGCCGGGCTGATAAAGCGGGGTGATCACCTGGTGATGGTGGGTTTCGGCGCCGGGCTGACCTGGGCTGCTGCCGCCATCCAGTGGAGTATGCCCTGGCCCGTGCCTGGTCGCCCCTGGTGGCGTAAGCTCCTCCGCTGGCTGTATTACCGCTGGGCGAGCTTGCGCTCGTGGACATTGCGCGTCCTGCGCGGGTTCGACTCCACCCTCCGCCAATCCGAGGAGGAAAGCCAACCACCAAAACAAGAGAAAGAGGATGCGATGAAATGAAACTCGCTTTCGTGTTTCCCGGACAGGGCTCCCAGTACGTGGGCATGGGGCGCGATCTTTATGAAACCTATCCGGAGGCACGCCGTGTATTCGACGAGGCCGACGACATCCTGGGATTCCCCCTTTCCCGCTTGTGCTTCGAGGGCCCTGCCGAATTGCTCAACGATACGATCAACACTCAACCGGCCATTCTGACCACCACCGTCGCCCTGCTGCGAGTGCTGGAGCGCCGCATGGCCTGGCGCAGTAGACCCAGTACCGCGCCTCTTCTGGTGGCGGGGCACAGTCTGGGGGAGTATTGCACTTTGGCCGTGACTCAGGCCCTTGATTTCGCTACCCTGTTGCTTCTCTCTCGCGAGCGAGGGCGACTGATGCGCGATGCGGGTCAGTATCACCCCGGCGGCATGGCTGCCATCCTGGGACTGGAGGCCGAGACGGTAGACGATGTATGTCGCCAGGCCAGCTGCCGCAGCAAAGGCATCGTACAGGCGGCCAACTACAACTCCCCTGGGCAAATAGTCATCTCCGGCGATAAAGATGCCCTCGCCGAGGCCATGCTCCTGGCCCAGGCGCGAGGCGCGCGGAAGGTGATTCCCCTGGCCGTGAGCATCGCCGCCCACTCCCCGTTGATGGAGTATGCCGCTACGCGCTTCCGCTTCGTCGTAGAAGCTGCTCCGCTGCGGAAACCCGTGGTACCTATCGTGGCTAACGTCACCGCCACACCGGCCCGGGAGACGCAAGAGATCAAACACGAGTTGGAAAGACAGTTGACCTCCTCGGTGCGCTGGATGGAGTCGGTGCAGTACATGATCAGTCAGGGGGTGAACACCTTCGTGGAAGTGGGGCCCCGGCAGGTTTTGCAGGGTCTGATCAAGCGCATCAACGGTCAGGTGCAGACGTATTGGGTCGGTGATGTGCGCAGTGTGGAAAAGCTCTGCCGCAGGGCGGATGAGGTCCTTCTGAATTGAGTGCCGTGGTAGCGGGCGTCGTCGGGGCTAGCGGGGGGGCGGGTTTGTCCAACCGCCCCACTGGGGGCTTGGCCCAATGTGAACGGCGGAGCGGGCATATAAAGCAGGCCAGAGGGTTGAACTGAGAACCCTCTGGCCTTTTGTACGCGGTTTTGTCGCTACGTATCTTCTCAAAATGTAGGGGCGAACCCTTGCGGTCGCCCAGGCGGGCAGGTGCAAGCAAGTCCCCGCGCTAGAGACGAAGCCTTCCTTCGATGGGCTCAGGACATGCTTCAGGACTGGACTGAGTAGGGCGGGGCTATGCCCCGCCGCATTCGCGTTGGGCCTCGGGCCCGACCTGAACCACTGCACAGGCTGAAATTATTGTGAAGATA
>JACIWR010000080.1 GCA_014360845.1 Anaerolineae bacterium | reverse complement strand
CTCGTGGCTGAGTCGAATGCGGAAAAGGCTTGGAGTTTGAGGTTCCAAACGCAGAGAGAGACCAGCCATATCGAGGTAATCCCGCACAGTTTCCCAATCCAGCGCGGAATTCTCATCAGGGTAAAGTCTCCAGGTGCTGTCGCCGGGCCAGCGTTTCAAGGCATCCTTGAAAAGATGATAATACATGCGCTGCAAGTTGGCAATGTCATCGCGGCCCTGAATCTTGTGACGACTATCCTCTGTATCCCAGGTAAGCACATCCACGCGGAGAATGCCGAGCAAAGCTTTCTCGATCACAAAGTCCACGAGCTTTTGAGCAGCAAAGCGCTCTCTAGCCTGCCGCAGCTTCTGCCATTTAAACTCCTTGACCTCAGATTCGTCCAGCAGCCTGCGCACACTCCGGCTAAAAGGCTCTGATGAGTCCGCCTCAAGAGTTACCATGGCAATGCTGCGATAGCGCCCCCGGTTGTAGAATGATTCATCACTATAGGCTACGTGCGTGCACTCCATTTTAGTCCAAGTAAACACTGAAAGCGATGCCCGTGGTCCTGATAGTTCACGGCAACAGTCCTTTATGAAAACTCTGCCCGGTGCTCCCGCAGATAGGCCCGGCCTGCCTCCGTGATCTCCCAGATGCCGCGCGGGCTGCCGGAGACAAGCAGCCCATCATTGACCATACTCGCCCGCTCCCACTGAGCTGCGTTGCGCCAGCGTACGCTCCGACCGTCAGAAAGCAGTTCAAGATCGACTTCTTTCAGCTCAGCAGCCATCATCTCATATACCCTGTCCAAGACAGCACTGACTGGCGCACTGCCACCCAATTCCACCAGCGCCCTCAAAATGGGGAGACGATAGCTCGCCTGAGGGGTCATTTCGCCCTTGCGTAAGCGCTTGCGTCGCTGTTTAACGGACTTCTCCTTGACCAAGGCAGACCATTCCTGGCGAAGGCTCTCCAATTGGCCGATGTGGGCAGCAAGGTCCTCCGCCCGCTTTGCGGCCACCCGTGCTTCTTCAAATCGCCCTTCCTGGAAGGCCTGCGTGCCAGCGTCCTGGGCATTCTTGAGCGCCTGGCGCAGTTCGTCAAGCAAAACATCAAAGGCTTCGTTGGTATCCATGTCTTCCTCCTCAGCTTCGGTGAAAGTTTCTGTTGCCGAACCGGCAAGCTCCGGGGCTGCACCCGCAAGCCCCGGCTGATGAGTTCATGAGGATTTGCCCTCCACCACCGCCACTTCTTCCTCCGTCAGCCCGTACAGCCGGTAGACGATGAGGTCAATCAGGCGGTCGGTGGCGGCCAGGCGGGCCTTGAGGGGCAGGAGTTTGTCCAGGCTGGCCCCGTACTCCCGCGCCAGTCGCTCCTGGAAGGCCCGCGCCGAGGGGTCCACCTGCAACCGACGGCGGTTCTTGCGCAGGATGGCCAGTAGCTCCTCCAGAGTCAGGTGTGACTCGTTTTTCTGGTAGTCGCCCAGGTAGTTGCGCAGCCTGGTCTTGTTGGTCAGGTCGTCAATGGCAGCGCCTATCTCCCGCTCCAGCCAGCTCAAGAAGCCCTTGACCTCGGCCTGTTTCTCTTTGTTCATCTCAATCATCTGCTCCGCCAGGTGGGCCAGCAGGTCGTGGACCACGTCCGATTGCTCCACGGGGCCGTCGGCGGGCAGTTGCCAGTCCTGGTTGAGGGGGGCGGCGTTGTGCTGGCGGACCAGTTCCGGGTCGGGGGTGTGAATGGGGGAGAGACGCTCGTCCAGCCAGCGGCCGAGGTTGGAATCACTGAAGGTGTTGAAAGACACTGAGGCCACTGAGACGCCTTTCGTGTGTTTAATGAACTCAGCGGCCTCGGTGATTCCGACTTCCACCAGTTGTTTCCGCTCGTTGGGCGGGGTGGTGAAGGCGATCAAGCGGATGGGAAGATATTCCATATATTGCCCAAAGAACCGCAATCGGCCACGGGCTTTGGGATCACCCAAAACGGCGCTTCTTTGCTGCATATAGAAAAATAGTAGGGGTGAATTAAGCAGCGCCAGTAAGTAAAAGTCTTTCCGGGGTATTACATAGATTGTATTGACGGGATAACTACCCGTTTGGTCGAGAGCGAACCTGGCTTCTTTTGCGATGTCCGGGTACACGATCTTGGGTTGCTCGAAGAGCGGCCAGTAATCAATCGTGTCTTGAATTTCAAACCATTGATAGCCACCTGGCTTACGTCCTGGCCAGGCCCCACTGTGCCCTAATGGGCGAGGCTCTAAGCGCTCACGAAACTGCTCCAAGTATTGCCTGACGGCTGGGACTTGCTCGATATCTACTCCTCGCCGCGCAAAAATCAGATAACGATCTTGATAGCGGATTTCATATCGACGCACGTCGTCGCCTACGATCAGGGGCTTGATTAATTTTCTACAACCCGGGTCAGCATGAATTAGTTGATCACGAGTGATTCGGTCAATACAGAAAGCTTCATTAAGTCCAGTGACAATGCCTCGGAACATTTGCCCACTAACATACTGATTGAGTGGAACCCCGATCTGCTCTGTCTTGGAAACCACATTTGCGGTATGCGTCTCAGCCAGCGACCATCCCTCGGGTGCTAGACCAGAGTCGGTTGCAGTGTGAGCCGAGCGTTTGACCTCAGTCTCCAGATCATCAAAATCCAGCATCTTCAACCGTGCTACTTCAACCGCTTGCTCGACTTCAGGTGCCCCCTTCTGGAAGAGCACAATTGCCGGGAAGGTCGCTGCCTCCTCAAACACAGGCAACTCGCCGAAGTCCACGATCTGACGCAGGCGAGAGCAGGATATCAAAAGCTGACGTAATGGACCGCCATAGTTTGCGCGCATAAACTTATTCGACACGATAAAACTGAATTGGCCGCCTTCCCGTAAGATGCATAAGCCTCGCTCAATGAAGTAAACGTATAGATCCGCAACACCGTGGTAAGCGGCGTAGCGGGCCCGGAAAAAGGGCTTATTACTACCGAGTTGCTCCTGTCGCACATACGGCGGATTCCCCACCACCACATCGAACCCCGGATTCTCCTTCCACGTGGCCCGTTCCAGGTCAATGAAGACTTCCGGGAACTCCAGGTCCCAGTGGAAGAAGCGCTTCTCCTCGTACAGGCGGCGCGCCTCGCGGATCACCGTGGCGTAGGGCTTGCCCACGGTGTCAGGGCCGGCCTGGAGGGCATCGGCACCGTAGAGGCGCAGGAACTCGTCGGCGTGCTTCACCCCGAAATAGCGCGCCACGTAGATGTCCAGCAGGCGCTTGTAGGGCTTCGCCGCCTCATCGAACTGGCGGAACAGCCGCTCGCTCTCCTCCACCTCGGCGAAGGTGGCGTCGGAGAGCAGGCTGATGCCGCGCATGATTTCGGCTGCCTGTAACAATCCGGCGAAGGGGCCGCCAAACAGGGGCAATTCACTGCTCAACTGCTGGTGCGCCTCGCGGGCCATAGCTCCGATGAGGGAGTTGCCGCAACGCAGGTGGTGGTCCAGGAAGCTCAGCGGCGCGCCGATGGTGAAGGAGTGCAGCCACAGGCTTACCTTGGCCAACTCCACGGCCATGGGGTTCAGGTCCACGCCGTAGATGCAGCGCTTCATCACCACGCGCTGGAGCAGTTGCGTATCGTCCAGCCGGCCCGGATCGATGGTGATGCCCTGCCGTTGCAAGCTGTCTACAATCTCCCCTCGGATGCGGTCCAGCATGTTCAGCACGGGGTTGTGTTCAGGATAGCAGTTGAGAATCTCGATCAGCCCGTCGGTGAGGAAGTCCACGGCCTCCACCAGAAAGTGACCGCTGCCCATGGCCGGGTCGCAGACTTTGATGTCCAGCAGCGTCTCGCGAGCCTGGTGCTCCAGCCGTTCCAGCTCCTGGCGCAGGGCGGGAACGCCGGTGCTGCGTCGCTCATCCGCCAGTTGGCGGCGCACTTCGACGATGCGGCTCATCAACTCGTTGAAGCGCTGGGCCCGCTCTTCGAGGATCGGCCCCACGGTGTGCTGCACGATGTACTTGACGATGTAGTCGGGGGTGTAGTAAGAACCGGTGGCCTTGCGCTCGCCTTTGTCGGTCTCCAGATGAACCCGACCAGCGGCGGCATCATCCACGGCCAGCCGGTGTTCCAGCAGCCCCTCGTAGATGGCCCCCAGGTGGCGCACACCGATGAAGCCGTAGTCAATGGGTTCGCCCTCGGCGCGATAGAGCAGGTCCAGAGCTGAGGCCAGGAAGGCATCAGACACCCTGTGCCGGTCCAGGAACCAGTTGGCGCGGTGTTTTTCCTGAACGGCGGCATCGCTGAATTCGAAGTGGAAGAGCCCGCCGTTGTAGCGAGGCAGTCCAAGACCGCGATCGCCCCGATCCACCAGGCGGAAGAGGTTGAGCAGCCGGTCGTAGAGAGCCGTCGAGGTCTGTCCCAGCGGCTCCTGGCGATCAATGCGATGGGCGATTTCTTGCGCCATCTGCGTCAGGCTCTGGGCCCGATAGCCGGGGTTATCCATGGGCAGGAGGTTGCGGGCTTCGGCGTAGAACAGGAAGAGAAGTTTGTACAGCAGGGAGAGGGTGGCTTCGTAGATCAGGCGCCGAGCCTCTTCACTGGTGACGTCCTCGCCACGTACGGCGCCATAGGCTACGAAGCCACCGGATAAGAAAGGGAAGACATTCTCGAAAACCAGTTCTTTCAGTCGCTCGCCGATAACCCGGGCATAAGTGGCGCTACCCTCCCGCACCCGCTCCAGGAAATTGCGGCCCTGGACATCCTTGACGAAGGCTTCGCGGCGGAAGAAGAGCCAGAAGTACTTGAAGCGTTCCAGGTCGCCAGCTTCCAGTAGCTCCACCAGGTCCACCTCGTAGAACTCGGTAGCGGTGGAGGAAGCCTGGCGGTAGTAAAGGCGCCAGGTGCGACCGTTGGTCAGGATGCCCCAGTCCACCCCGGTGCCGGTGAGGTAGTTGACCATCTGGAAGCTGGGGTTGGTGTTGCGGAACTCATCGCGGGGGTCGTCGCGGGAGACCTCGCTCAGCGGACGCTCCCAGTACTTGGCATCGGCGATGGCCAGGGCCCGGGCGTAGAAGGCAGGTTCGTCGTCTTGGAGGGGGTAAGCCCCGGCCTTGGCGGCCTCGTCGGCGAAGAGGGCGTAGTCCGGACGCTGGACACGCCCGGCGCGGTGGGTGGGGGTCTGTGGAATGTAGGCGAAGCCGAGAATCTCCAGGGCAGGGCGGATGAACTCGGTCTCGGTTTGAGCCTCGTTCAGGCCGGGCAGGATGTCTCGCTTGGCCTCGTACAGCGCCCGCAGCCGTGCGAAGGGTTGGGCAACTTCTTCTCCCCACTCAGGATGCTCCCGGATGCGGTGCTCCAGGTAGTGAGTGGAGAAGAGGGATTTGGATGCCGGCCTGGGGCGCTCAGGGCGTGGAGGGGTGGGCGGTGGTTCTGGTAATCCCGGCGGCTCACCACCCGCCGACGGTGGAGGCTTCATCGCCGGAGGCGGAGGCGGAGCCGGTTCCGGCGCAGCGGGCTTCTCGGGTGGTATCGCCTCCGCTGGCTCCGGGGCCTCGGTGCGTTCCTCTGGCAGCGCGGTGGCCGTCGGCTGCTGCTCCTGCGCAAACAGCGGTCCCTGTGGTATCAGGTCAACGGCAACCAGTTGGTCTGTGCCTGTACGTTCAAAGGAGGGCGGTGCACTCTTTTCCTCCTCCTCGCACGGGGCCGTCCTACGTTTTCTCTTCTGCAGGCTGATGCCCAGGGATCGCACCCGATCACCAAACTCTGGGCGGAACAGGTATCTCCCCTCACCAACGGGTTCAAAGGCCAGCCGCCGCCACAGCTCCCAGGCGATGGTCGCTTTGCTGGTCAGCCGGCTCTGATCATCGAAGTGGATGGCCTGGAACAAGTCCTCCGCAGTCACATACAGCGGTTGGCGGTCGTTCTCTGCCCACCGCTCACAACACTTTTCGTACATCAACTGGAAAATGCCAGCCCCGACTTCCTCCGCCTGTCGGAACAGGGCTTCCAGGTCCTCCCACCGGGCATCGGCGACGAAAACATCCTTCGCTATTTCGTAACGCACCGGCTCTTCGATTTCCTCGTATTCGAGCGTTCCATCCTCTGCCAGGAAAACTCGCCGCACCAGGACCCGCTGCTCGCCCTCGACAGGCTTGGTGCGAATCTCGTACTCCTGCTCGCTGCCGCGGTGGGAGATCACCAACTTGGCACCGGGGTAGATGCCGTGCTCGTAGAACGCCCGGTACATCTGGGGCGAACCCAGGATGCGCCCCTGGTCCCAGTTCACCCAGGCCTGGAATGACTCCTCTTCACCGCCAAAGCGGTGGTAGAAGGTAATCGCATCCGCTCCCGATGCCCGCGGTGGGAACAGACGCCGCATGGCCTGTGTCAGGGGCAGCCAGTTGCCGTAGTAGTGTTGTGCTTTCAGGATGATGGTGGCATTTTGGACTCGCTTCTGCCGCCAGGCTTCCAGGTCCTTTGTAATGGGCTCCTCTCCTCGTGGCTTCTCCTCTTCTTCCTTCACCTCTTCCGTCTCTGCTTCATCGTCTTCAACCGGCTCCACGCCCTTGGGAAGAACGACCACGTTCTGCTGCCGGGGGCCCACCAGCACGGGCCGCTTTTGTAGCTCCCGCCACTCTGACTCCAGCACCCAGCCCTCGCCCATCTGGCGCACGTCAGTGCACTTTTGCAGCGCGGCGTTCAGGGCGAACGCCTTCAGCAGATATGTGTCACTGCCATCATTCTCCTGTCCCCATATGGCCTTCACCAGCTCTTCCGTTGGCCTGGGGTGCAGAACGCCATCGGCGAGCAATCCCTGCAGCAGCGGCCAGACGCGGGCCAGCTCCTCGTCGCCTACTTCCGGCAGCATCTGGGCCAGGCAGCAGTGATCGCCCTGAGTGTCCTGAAACCAGACGAAGCGGGCATCGGCATTTAGTGCCTCCTTAATCGCTGCCCGGATGGAAGGGCCGCCGTCTTTGAGAACACGGTCTATTTGCTCAGCCGCGACGGGCTGGCGATCCTCCGCCGGCGCGCCGGGGACTCCGGCGGCCATGTGTCGCTCGGTGCCGTCGGGCAGGGTCAGGGTCAGGATTTTAAAGGGACCCTGCTTGGGATTGCCGCCAGTCTGTACCGCTTTCACCGTTGCCGGCTGACCGTTGAGGAGGATAGTCTCACCGGGAGTGTATGCAGCCCCCGGCGCATACAGCCGTTGTCCCGCTTCAGCCTCCAACCGGGCTTGCACAGCGGCCCGGGCCAGCACATTCACATGCACTGGCCGCCCTGTCTGGGCGATTACTTGGGCAAGTCTCTCAAGATCAATTGTCTCTCGCATGGCTCGCTTGTCCGTTTGTCTCATGTGCAGCCCTTCTCCGTGTGACCCTTGGCCTCTATGCACAAAGCGCCAAGCCCTCGAGCGTAACGCTCGTGGTTGGCGCTTGTGATCTCAGGACCCTCACCACGGGGGTGTATACCGACAACACAACAAGAATACTCCTCTAGCTACTGCAAGCGGTGATCAATCCCCCTCACCCCCTCCCACCTGCATCAAGTATATCATGAAATGGGGGTCCCGGCAAGTCACTCAATGCCTTTTGTTGCTACTCGTTTCCCCTTGATGTCCCTGCTCCATCAGCCTGGCGACCAGGGCCGCCAGCCCACCGTCTACCGCCTGGAAGAATCCGGCGCCGCTCTGCTGCGCCACTGCGGCCATCCTCACGCCCACCCCTGTCAACCGCGCGCCCCTTTTCGATGAAAACCAACCTTGAAATCTGGGAGACGCGAGAAAGCGAATTTGCCCCTGTCAACGAATGTCCAACGAATAAACGAATCAAATCGGTCATCACCTACCTGATTCGCTCAGTCACTTCTCCATTCGGTGGCATGGAAGAGTACCGCAAGCAGCGCGAGGAGGCCACGATGAAGCGCGCGGAGCGGATCGCGGCTGTGGTGGAACGACGGCAGAGCGCGCCTGACAACCTTTGCTAACGGTGTGTGGAGAGCCTGTACGGGCTGCTGTGCGTCCTCGGCCGGCGGGAGTGCAAGGAAGAGGGCTGGCCAGATGAAAGTACTACAGATGCCCCAGCCCGCCGGAGTACGCCGCCTCGGTGGCCGTGGTGGCGGTGAGCCAGGAGGTCCAGTCGCCATCGTCAACCTTCACCTGCACGTCGTAGACTGCTACACCTGAATCATCATCCGTCGCGCTCCAGGTGACGGTGAAGGTGCCGGTGGGCACCTTGGCAGGCACGCTCACGCCGGCCACGGGAGCAACGTAATCACGGGTGACGGTGAAGGGCACTCCTGCGTCGTTCCCCGCCCGGTCGTAGACTGCCACCTGGTAAGTGCCCTCTGCGGTCGAGGACAGGGTGAAGGTGTAAGTGTGGGCGAACTGCGGTCCGGCAGTGGTGTACACTCCACTGGCGCTGACCGTGGCCGGGAAGACGACGCGGTCGAGGCCGGCCAGCGCATCGTCGGCGGTGACGGTCACGGTGAAGACGCCGCTGCCGAGGCCGTAGTAGACGGTGTCGCCGGAGACGTGGGCGTAGGGGCTGGATTCGGTGATGGATACGAGATCGGCGGTGGGTGAGGTCACGTCCACCACGGTGGAGGTCTCCGCCGACCAGGCGCTTTCGTTGTACGCCCCGTCACGGGCGCGGACGCGGAAGGTGTGCGGGCCCTCCACGGCCCAGTACTGCGTCTCGGTGAGGGTCGTCCCGGCCAGCAGGGTCTCCCACTGGCCCGTCCCCAGACGGTGTTGCAGGTCGTAGCCGGCCACGCCAGTGCCGGGCGCGGGATCGCTGCCAGCCCAGCGCAGGGTGATGGTGTGCTGGTTGTGGAAGGAGGCCAGGGCCTCCAGAGTCGCCGTGGGCGGCGCGGTATCCACGATGACTGTCCCCGCCGTGCCGGGCGGCGAGACCTGGCCCAGGTCGTCGGTGACGGTGACGGTGATTACGTGCGTCCCGTCCCCCAAAGTGAGAGGGACGATCCACGAGGCAACGCTGCCCAGCTCGACGGTGGTCGTCAGTTCACCGTCGCAGTACAGGCGCAGGATGGTGAGCGGCGGCGCTTCGCCGGTCACGTTCAGCGCTGGCGTGGCGCGGGTGATGGTCTCCGTGGGATAGGTGAACTCCGGGGCGCGGGGCGGGTCTTTCACCCGCAGGGTACTTTCCCCATCGCCCACGTACCCGTCCTCGTCTATGCCGATGAAGACTACCCGGTAGTCGCCGTTGTTCAGCCCGGACACCGTCCGCGTGGCCTGCCAGGTGGCGGTAACCCCCTGGCTGGAAACCAGGCTCAAGCCCACCTCTTCCCCGGCCAGGGTGGCGGTGACGGCCACGGTGGGCCGTCCTTCGGCGGGGTTGTTATCCCGGGCGTTGGCCGAGAGGGTCACCACCTGGCCGTTGTGTATCGTCGGCGGCAGGACGATGGTCGGCGGGTAGAGGGGCGGTTTGGGCACCAGGCTGACCAGCACGTGATTGGATTCCGGCCCGGCGCCAAAGGCGTTCTCGGCCACGGCGTAGAGGGTGTTGTGCCCGCCGAAAAGACTCCGCACCAGTCCCCAGTGTCCGTTATCGTCCACCGGCACGGTATCGGTGATGTAGCCGTAGGTGTCGAAGAGGGTCACCGTGCTGCCCGGTTCGGCGCTGCCCGCTACCCACATCTGGCTGAAGGTGGTGGTGATGCCACTGGTGGGCGTGGTGATGACCGGCGCCGGGGGCGGGCCGGCGATGACCCACACCAACTGCGACGCCGTGCTTTGCGACAGGCCGTTGCTGGCGGTGACCACCAGGGTGTAGGAGTAGGCCCCACCGGTCACGATCTGATCGCCCAGGTCCCGACCGTCCCACACCACGGTGGCCGGCAGGTTGATGCCCATCGTGGCCGTGACCAGGGCACTGGTGGTGGTCGAGATAACCTCCAGCCGCCAGGCGGTGATGTGTTCGCCGTCCGGTGGCCGGGCATCCAGGGCGAACTGAGTGGTGTTCAGGCGGCCCAGGGGGGCGAAGGCCAGCGGCTCAGCCGAGGCCGTCGGCCAGGGGCGCGTCGTGTCCAGTTCGACGAGGGCCGTGTCCTCGGCCTGGTGTCCCAGACTGTCGGTGGCGGCGGCGACCAGGGTGTTGTCTCCCGCCTGCAAGGCCACGCCGGCGAAGGTGGTTTGACCGTTCTGATCCAGCATCTGCTGGCCGAAGGGCGCGCCGTTCACCGTCAGGGTCACCGTCACCCCGCCCTCGCCCTCCACGCCCACGTCAATGGGTGAGGTGTTAACCAGGGACGGCGCATCTATCTCCACCCACGTGTCCAGGTCCACGGTGAAAGACCACTCCCCTTCCCCACGATTGCCCGCCGCATCGTACAGGACGACTACCACCTCGTACCCGCCCGGGTCCAGAGGAGTAGCAGGGGTATAGGTAAAGCCGGTCGTCGTGATGGTTGCCTCAGCGGTGACCTCCTGGCCTTTCAGCCATACCCTCACGTCATCCAGGTCTACCGCCTCGGTGAAGTCGGCGGAGATGGTCGGTTGGGCCTCGGCGATCAGGCCCTGCGGCGCGACGCTGGTCAGTCCCGGCCCGCTTTGGTCGAGGATCACGTGGCGCACGACGACGGCAGTGTTCTGAGCTTTGTCGGTGGAAGTGATGGTCACCGTGTTCGCCCCATTGCTGAGCGCCTCATCCAGGCACAGGCTGAAATCGGGTGACTGATTCAGCTCGGAGATGCCGCCGGTGGCCCCGCCGGGGGACACGGACACCTGGATGGTCGCCGAGAGTTCCGATGTACCCTCCACCCACAGGTCGGCGCCGGCCAGGGACGCGCCCTCGACCGGCCGGGTCACCGTCAACGGTGGTGGGCTCGTGTCCAGGGTGATGGTGTCCGATGTTTCGTCATAGTTCCCCGCCCCGTCGCGCACCTGGGCGTAGACCGTCTTCAGGCCATCGCCAGCGGGCAGGACCCAGCTCGTGCTCGTGGTGTACGTCACCCATCCTGACCAGCTTTCACCTTCGTTCCTGAAACGCATCTGGCTCAGCCCGGAGCCGCCAGTGTCGGAGGCCTGGATGTTGAGTGTCACCGTGCGGCTGTTGGTCCACTCAAAGTTGTTGATCCTGAAGTAGCCGATGGTCGGTGAGGTCGTGTCCAGGCTGATGCTGTCCCAGTATTCCTGGCTCGTGTTTCCGACCGCGTCCTTGAACTGGACGTAGACCCACTTGCTGCCGTCGCCGGAGGGCAGTGTCCAGTTCCTGGTGGTGGCATACGTTTCCCAAGCAGTCCACGTGCCGCCCACCCCGTTCTTGAAGCGCATCTGTGTCAGCCCAGAGCCAGGCGAAGGGTCGCTGGCCGACAGGGTCAGCGTCACCGCAGTGCTGTTGGTCCAGGTAGCTCCATTGTTTATGGAGATGCTGCCCGTGGGCGGGGTGGTGTCCACTTTCACCGTGTAAGTGATGCTGTCGGCATAGTTGCCGGCCCGGTCGTAGGCGCGGAACTGCACCCGGTTGCCGGTCTCTGAGTCGGGCAAGGATATCGAGGCAGATAACGTGGCCGTGTTGTCCGGCCCCGGCCCGCAGCCGCTGCACGTGGCAGTCAGCCAGTTCGACCAGTTGATCCCGCCGTTGGTGGAGTAGCGCACCTGGCCGCTGCTCAGTCCGGTGTAGACGTCGGTGACCTGCACGCTCACGTTCACCGGTGAAGTCACCCAGCCGATGGGCTGGAAGTTGGCCCAGCCGTCGGGGGGAGCCTCGTCGGGCGGGGCGTAGCGCTGGCCGTAGAGCTCGGCGTTACTGTCCCCGTGGCGATAGTCGTCCCACACCACCAGGAATTCGGCAGCCTGGGAGGTGTAGGCCACGTCCTGGCTGAATTGACCGTAGATGTAAGCGGCAATGGGCAGGTAATCCTGACCATTGTCCTGAAGAAGAGAGCCATCAGCAGCGACTCTCCGCCCGCGGATGTCATAAGGAGCATCCCACGATCGAGGATCACAACTGGAGTTGCATTCCTCCCACGTAACCAGGTACTCGTTGGCCGCGACGTGATAACCGGCGACGGGTCTCTGCTGGCGTTCGGCGCCTGTATTGGAAACCTGAAAGGCGGTGCCCAGAGGAGTACCGTCATACTGGAGGCGTCGTCCCCAGGGAGTCAGCAAACCGTTGTTGTTGTGTTGCCAGATAATCAGATACTCGTTGACCCGGCTGTTGTAAGCTATTCTGGGGAGGCCCTGATCGTACGCGGGCTCGGCCAGCACGTGAATCTCCGCACCCAACAGGTCGCCCGTCCTAGAAACGCGGCGGGCGTAGATATCATAGTCGTTTCCTCCACTTTGGCCGTGCCAGGCCACCAGGTATTCCTTCTGCTGAGGGTTGTACACCACATGCGCTCCCATCTGGTTGCCCGCACCCGTGGCAATGCCGAAAACCCCTCCCACCGTCGTACCAGAAGCCGCAACGCGGCGGCCGTAGACGTTGTAGTTACCTGTCCCCCGTTCTTCTGCCCAGACGACCAGGTATTGCCCATCGTCGGGGTTGTATGCCAGGTCCAGCCACGGGTGCAGGGTGTAAGTACTGGAAGGGGCGATTTCGATGATGCCGCCCGTGGTCGTGCCTGCCGTTGAGACCCGCTGCCCGAGCACCCGATTGTTGGTTCCCTCTTTCTGCGTCCAGACGACCAGGTAGCCGTTGGTAGGAGAACTGTATTCCGCTTGAGGACGCAGGTCATCGGTGTTCGCATCAGCCACGGTGAAGGCATTGGTCACCGTCACCCCGTCGGATCGAATAATGGTCGCCCAGACGTCCCACCGGATGTTCCCCCCATTTAATTCCAGCATCCGCCACGCTACCAGATACTCATTGTCCTCGCTGTTGTAGACCAGGGCCGGCGTCTGCTGGTTCGCCGGGCCGGGAGCGATGCCGAAATCGGTACCGATAAGAGGGTCAATGACCACCGGATAGAGGGCGCTTTGTAACCACTTCCCCGGCACGGTGAGGGTCAGCTCGTTGCCCTTCAACTGTATCTCGGCGAACACGCCGCTGTCCATCTGGTCGTAGACCCAGGCGCCGCTGTAGCGCAGTACCGGCTCGTCCTCTTTGTTGAAGAACCACACGCCGTCCACGTTGGATTTGAGCTCGGCCCGCAGCGGCGAGGTCAGCCGCCCGATGATGACTAGGTCGCCCTCCAGCGGCGGCCGCTCGTTCAGGACAAATACCTGCTCCACGCCGGAGTCCCGGCTCACGAACA
>JACIWR010000008.1 GCA_014360845.1 Anaerolineae bacterium | reverse complement strand
ACTGCGCGATCCCCGTTGGGAAGTGGCCGAGGCGGCGCGGCGCATCCAGCAGGCGCTCACCAAGATGGGCCTGTGTTATGAGACCAAAGACGGGCATCTGGTGGAGGTCTCGTACTCGCGAATCGGAGTGGTGGGTGACGAGTACGGTCTGCTGGAGATAGATTTGCAACGCTTGCCGCGCAAGGTGACGGTGAACAAACTCGCTCACCGTGACACCTTGCATCACCTGACGGCCGTGGTCGGCAAGCCGGTGAAAAAGCTGAACACCACGGGCCTCACTTACTGTGTGCTGCTGCGCCCCCAACCCAAGGAGCGCCTGCCGCGTTGTGTGCAACTGGACGTGGATACCTGTCCGCCAGGCGAGTACATGATCCCCATCGGCCAGGGGCGCCGGGGGGCGGTGTGGCGCTCGCTACTGGATACCTCTCACATCCTCATCGGTGGAGAATCGCGCTCGGGTAAGTCTACCTGGCTGAACTCTATGCTGGCCGCTCTGCTCAATGCTTACAGCGCGAAGCAGTTACAGTTGGTCGTGGTAGACCCCAAAGGCGTGGAGTTCACCGCCTACGGAGGCATTCCCCATCTTGCGGTGCCCATTGCCGAGGAGCCCAAACAGGCGGGGGAGGTGACTGACTGGTTGATGGGCGAGATGAACCGCCGGCGTCGGCTGTTCGCCAGTTGCTTCGCCAAGCATTTGACGGCCTACAACGCCCGGGCACAGGAACCCTTGCCCCTGATCGTGGCGGTGATTGACGAGGTCACCGACATCGCCTTGCAGTGTGGGCTGCGCAGTCGTTTCTACACCAATCTGATTCGCCTGGCCAGTAAGGCGGGGAGCTTCGGTATCGTCCTCGTCTTGGCCACGCAGAATCCCAAGGCCGAGGTGCTGAACACGTTGATCAAGGGCAATCTCAGCACCCGCATCGCTTTTCGCGTAGCAACACCAGAACACAGTCGGACTATCCTGGGGGCCAAAGGAGCGGAAAGGTTGCCGCGGGATATACGGGGGCGGATGCTGGCTCGCCTGGATGCCGACCTGGTTGAGCTACAGGGCTTTTTGGTAACCGACGCTCAGATTTTGGCGCTGGTTCAGCGGCTGGGGGGTAAGCCCATTAAACCGCTGTTGGAACCCGTCGAGCGTGATCTGGTGCGTTATGCTGTGGAGCACCTGGATGGCGGGTTCAAGATTGGGGCATTGGCCCGCGCCTTTGCTGATGACAAGCGTACCAGTGCGTGGCGCATCCGCAAGCTGGCAGAGCGTTGGGAGCAGGAGGGCCTGTTGACCAAACCGGCCCATGCGACCGCACCGCGCAAGGTGACGCCGCAGTTGCTGGCCTTGCTGGATACTCCCGCTGTGGATCAACTCAACAACGAATGATTGGAGGAGGGGATGAGTCTAGACATCTGGTTTCGAGAGGATATTCTACACGCTTTGCGGGCTGCCGATCAGGCCTCGGCCACCACGGCGGCGGCTCTGGAACATGCGCTGGGGGGAGCTGAGGGGGCTGGGGTAGGGGACCCGCGCTATTTACGGGCCTATCGCGAGGGCTACCGGGCGGCGCTGGTCACCGTGGCCATGGCTTTTGGCATCGAACCGGCGGAGGAGAAGTCTCTTTTTGCCGCTGCGGGGTCGGTGACGTCGGGGAGCGCTGGCGAGGCGCTACCTGGACCTCAGAGCAGTGATCTTGTTCAGCCCTGTCGGGTGGAGGTACGGCAGAGGTTCTTCGCATAGTCAAGGCATTTTAGTTTTCTCTTCTCCTGATCCTGCTTTAACCTTCTCAGTGACTATGCGAAGTGAACTCGATTTCCCCACATTCCCCGTCTCGTGGTATAATTGGGCAAGTTAGCTCCAGGCAGCTTCTTACACCTCGACTAACAGAGTGGGGGGGGAAGACAGCAGCGGAGGGCTCTGTCTACCATAGCCCACAGAAGCAAATCACCACGGGAGGGCAGGACACCGTGCTCCAGGACAAAATGCTCACCACCGGCGACGTCGCTCGCTATTGCCAGGTATCCTCGGTCACCGTCTTTCGCTGGATCAAAAGCGGCAAGCTGAAAGCGTATACCACCCCCGGTGGCCACTTCCGCATCCGTCAATCAGACCTGCGTGACTTCCTGATCAGCAGCGGCATGCCCATCGAGCCAACGCTTTTCAAGGACTCCAGCAGAAAACGCGTTCTGGTGGTAGACGACAAACCCGACGTGCTCATGGTCATCAGCAGAGCCCTGACAGAAGGACCGGACGAGTACGAGGTAGAAACAGCTCAGGACGGTTTCGAGGCAGGTCTGAAGCTGGCCGACTTCCAGCCCGATTTGCTCATCCTCGATTTGATGATGCCACGGGTGAACGGATTTGAGGTGTGCGAGTTGATCCGCTCCACACCCAACTACCAGCACATCAAAATCCTGATCGTGACCGGTTACGCCAGCAAGGATAACATTGACCGCGCCCTGGAGGCCGGGGCGGACGACTACCTGGAGAAGCCTCTGAATCTACACGAGCTACAGCAGAAGGTCAGAATGTTGCTCGCCTGAAACGGTAAGACAGGCTTTTCAGTCTATCCTACCGTGCCCGCTCCGCCTCTTCCCGACGTCGCTGCTGCAACTTCTCCAGAGCCTCATCCGGGGTGAGGGTAGTGCGCGCAAAGATGTCGCGGATGGCCGGTTTGGAGTATTGGGCATAGACCCGCCTGGTGGTGCTGATGTCAGCGTGGCCCAGGATGTCCTGAATGGCCTCCAGAGGTGCACCTTCCTCCAGCATCTGGCAGGCGCGAAAGTGGCGGAAATCGTGAGGGGTAACCTCCAGCCCCAGCGCTCGCGCGGCCCGGCGCACGGTGGCCCAGATGCTCACCTCGCTCAAGCGCGTCCCGTAATCCCGTCCGTGGGAGATGAACAGGGGCTGGTACTCATCCTGCCGCGCCTGAATATAGGCGGCAATGGAGCGCTGCGCCTGAGGCGTGAGAAAGATGAACCGCTGGCGGTTGCCCTTGCCGGTCACGATGGCCTCACTACGGCGACCATCGGCCACGTCCTTGCGATTCAAGGCAGCCACCTCGGCGATACGTCCGGCTGAAGCATACAGGGTATGGACAATAGCCCGGCTGCGGAGCAGACGCAGGCGAGCCAGATAGTCGCGCCGGGTATCTCCCTCGGGCAGCGGTAGAGCGTCGTAATACTGGATCAGCCGGGGCAATTCGGGATCGGGGCGGGGAATGGGATAAGGCGCGGACCGCGATACCTGTCGCAGTCGTTCACGGGCCTTTTCCATGGAGAATCCATCAGGCAAAAGACCCTGAGTGAACAGATAAGCAAGAAAAGCAGTGGCCGCGGCCAGATAGGTGCGCACGGTGAAAGAGGAATACTCGCGGTCCTCCAGCCAATGGGAGAAGCGCACCAACACGTCCACCCCCAGCTCACCGAGAGAAGGGGTAGGGGAGTGCTCGTCCCCGCCGACCGACTCGTTCAGGAACAACTGGAAAGCGCTGAGACCCGTGGCGTAAGTCTTGCGCGTGCGCGGACTACCATGCAGATGGTCCAGAAAAGCGGCCACGACCGCGGTGAAAGTGGGGGAGGGGGTTTCTTCCGTCACAAGCTGCTCCTTTCTTCTTCAGGCCATTTATTTAAGATAAGATATATTATCTTAAATTCATAACTGACAAAGATTATACACCCAGATGCGGCTCTTGTCAAGCGGTCACCCGATTAAGCCAATTAACCCTGAAATCGGTTAATCGAATGACCGGTTTAGACGAGCTGGACAGCTTCTGGCGGCTCCAGACGTTACCTGTCCTGGCGACTGCCCCGCCTGAGCGTAACGAAGAGATCTCTGGCGCGTTCACTCCCCCGAAACGACCGGAGCCGTTCGACAGTCGAACGTTACATACGCTACATACCCCTGACAGCCCACGACGACCGGTCACCGCTGGTCTAAAGGCGCCCGTGGGGCCAGCGACGACACACTCTGAAGACCAGGCCGAGACGCTGCTCCGCAGGACGAAGGCCCAGACAGGCTTTTATTGATCATCCATTAAATTATTATGTCAAGACCTCGACCCGTCATCACCTCGCGAGTTGATGGTCCGTCAACGGTTTAGGTCAAATGACCTTATGGTCATTCGACCTAATCGCCTTCCCTTTGATGTCTATGCGAAATAAGCCGGCAGGACAGGGAAAGAAAGAGAAGCTGTCACAAACCCCTCACTGCGTGAGAGGTTTGTAGTCTTGCTGTCCCGCAGTTGTACTGTGAGACAGGCCCACCGCGCAGGAAGTAAGCTATCACCGACACCAGGCGAGAGCAGGGGATTCGTAAGTTGAGCGACCCTAGGGTGGATAGTTTCGCAGCAACAAGGGTAGATAAACATCTCGCCGGGGTTCAACCGAAGCGACGAATTCATCCGCGCCGATGTCCACCCCCTCCCCCACAGGCCGCAGGTCGCCGTCGAGATCGGTGGGAGGTGCGCAGTCAGAAGTGCCTTGATCAATAGCTGCCGAGCCAGCACTCAGATGATAATCACCGGCAGCCGCGTCCACAAAGCAGGGATCGCCCAGGATAGCCCCGGTAGCGGTGATCGGATCGCTGGCGTTATCCCAGAAAAGGTTGTGACTGCCGGTGACAAGAGCTGTTTGCGTACAGGTAATACCCAGCGCATGACCGGCGACGATGTTGTTGACCATGGTGAAAACCCCTCTATTGGCGATGAACACGCCCTCGCTCTCTTCATCAGGAGCATTATCGGCAATGGTGTTGTTGACCAGACTGCCATAAGGTGGTTCTACCCCAAAACTCCAGATGAATACTCCATCCCCATATCCACCGGCACGATTGTGGGCGACGAGGTTGTTGGTCATGGTGAAAGAGCCCATTGAACGAGCCACGTAAATAGCGCACCCACCCCCATTCCCGGAAGCGGTAGGGCTGAGCGTGGCCGTGTTGCTCAAGAACACATTCCGTTCCGCCGTCAGAGCCAGATCGGTCCAGGAATAAATTCCTCCACCATCACCCATAGCAGGGACGCTGGCCACATTATCACGGAAGGTGTTACCCCGGAGCACGACAACACTGCCCACACTGTAGAGCCCTCCCCCCTCTCCAGCGCTGACAGGGCTGCACACGTTGTGTTGAATGAAGTTGCCCGTAAGGGTGCCCGCACCCTCGCGCAGGAGAATGCCCCCACCTAAGCCCTCATCGGCAATGCTGGAGGTATTGCTCTGAATCACGCTATCGTTGATAACCACAATACCTTCCTGCAGGTAAACACCGCCACCGTAGCCCCCTCCGCCGGTGCTGGCGATGTTGCCCTGCACAACGCTGTCGCTGATAACAACCGAAACCAGAGAATCGCGCACATAGATGCCGCCGCCGTAACCCAAGCCGCTGCTGTGCGCGATGTTGCCACTGATTACGTTGTTCACGAGCAGCGCCCCCGCACCCTCAATGTAAATCCCTCCACCGCACCCGCCATCGTCACTCGCATCCCCGTGAACGATGACGAAGCCATCCACAGTGGGAGAGATAAGCTGCCCCGTCGCGCTGATGATGCGCATGACAGAGCCCAATTCCTGGGCATCCAGCGTAGTGGGATAGCTGAGGGTGTCCCTTGCGGTGAAATCCGCGCTCCAACCACCCTGCAACGTCACCGACTTGGTGATCACGGCCACCGTCCCTGCCGGGTCGGTGTAAACGCCCCCGGCCACGTAGATGTGATCCCCGGGGTCGGCGATGTCCAGTGCCTGCTGGACGCGGCCACAGGGAGCGTCGCGAGTGCAGGCGGAACCCGAAGCGCCAGCCCGCACGTATAGCTCCCCAGGCGAGTGGACTCCTTGAACCGGTGGTGCCGCGCCGACGCGCACGCCCACCTGAGCATGCAGCAAAGCCAACAAGGCAATGAGCAATAACAGCCAGCCCACGCCCATGATCACTGAGGAGAGCAGACGAAAACAGCCCTTGCCACGAGTAAACAAAGTCTCCTGAGTATCCATGCCTCACCTCCTCACCGCGGCTTCCTGGTAAAGCGAAGGGGCACAGACCCCACAACAAAGACGGGGAGCGAGCACAGCGTGCCCCGCCCCCCTATCTTCTCAAAGTAGCTATCAGCCGCTTGGGGTAGAGCAACAAGTCCAGCGCGTCCTCGATGCTCGCCACCACCACGTCGGCGGAGTGCAAAGCCTCTACGGCCAGCCCTTCTCCGCCCAGCACGGCGATGCCCAGAGCCGCCGTCCGCAACATGGCCCCGTCGTTAGTCCCGTTGCCCACGGCCACCACTCGTTCCGCCCCCAGACGTTGCACCAAAGCTCTTTTTTGCTCCGCTTCGTTCCCTGGCTCGATGCGGGCCAGTTGAACCCCCAACCGCGAGGCGATGGTTCCCGCCCTGCCGTGGGTATCAGCGGTGACCAGGTGAGCGGTGAGACTGCCCGCCAGGGCAGATAGCCGCTCGGCCACACCGGGGAGCACTTCACCATCCAGGGCTATGGTGCCGTTCAGGTCCAGCACCAGATGAGCCAGTTCCAGTTGCCCCCGGCCGGGGATGTCTACCTGTAGCATAGCCGATTCCATTTGCATGGTTAACCCTCCCGCAGGTTTAGAACCTGCGGGAGGGTGGATAGGACGGGCTGAAAGCCCGTTCTACAACTTATGCGCTGCTCGCAGCGCCCGCCACACGCGCTCAGCATTGGCCGGCAGGCTCTCAATCCACACCCCGGTGGCATCGTGGATGGCGTTGGTGATGGCCGGGGCGGTGGGTAGCGTAGGGGTCTCGCCCAGACCCGTGGCCCCAAAAGGTCCATTGGGGTCGGGAGCGCTCTCCACGGCGATGGACTCGAACTCGTGGGGCATGTCCATCACGGTGGGGATGTGATACTCGCTGAAGCGGCGGGCGCGCGGGCGCCCCTCCTGCTGGATGTAGTTCTCGGTGAGGGCATAACCCACGCCCATGTGCACCCCACCGGCCTGCTGACCAAAGTACATGATGGGATTGATGACCTTGCCTGCGTCGGCGGCGGCCCAGAACTTGAGAATCTCCGTCTGGCCTGTCTCCACGTCTACCTCTACCAGGGCGACCTGGGCAGCATAGCTATAGCTGATGTGCGGCTCGCATTGCCCTGTCTCTGGATCAAAAGGAGTAGTGGGACGCACGCTGCGCCCATGGAAGGTGTACTCCGCCTCGACGTGCATCTCGCCGGTCTCGTCGCGCAGGATGGCCTGCCACTTCTCTTTGGCCTGCGCCGCAGCCCTGGCCACGGCGTTGCCGGAGATGAACACGTGCCGCGAAGCGGAGCTGGAGCCAGCGTCGGGGGTTTCGGTCGTGTCCACCAGCGCCAGTCGCACCTTATCCACGTCCACCCCCAGGGTGTCGGCGGCGATTTGGGCCAGGGCGGTCAGCACCCCCTGCCCCACCTCGACGGCGGCGACTTTGACCAGCACCCGCGCGATCTCGCCGGACTCGGCCAATGACAGCTCCACTTTGGCCGTTGTCTTATCATCATAACCCAGGCTGTAACCCACGTTCTTGTAGGCGATGGCCACCCCAATACCCCGCCGCTTATACGGAGCGGAGGGGGTTCCCAAATCGGGTTTGATCCAATGCCCGTCCTCCTCTCGCCAACCGGCAGCCAGCGCGGCCTGACGCAGGGTCTCTTTCGCGCCGGTCTCGGCGGTCATCACGTTGCCGGTGACGGCGATGTCGCCCACGTCCAGCAGATTCTGCAGGCGCAGCTCCACCGGGTCCATGCCCAGGGCCTCGGCCAGCTTGTCCATCTGGCTTTCGTAGCCAAAAGGCGGCTGAGTGGCCCCAAAACCGCGCATGGCCATGGTCACGGCGTTGTTGGTGTACACCGTGTAAGCGTCCACGCGAGCGTGGGGTATCTTGTACGGCCCCAGGGCGAAAGAGGCCGCGTTGCCCAATACGGGGATGCTGGTGGAGGCGTAAGCCCCGGCGTCGCTGATGAGTTCCACCTGCGCGGCGACGATGCGCCCATCGCGAGTAGCGCCCGTGCGGTGACGCATGTAGAACGGATGTCGCTTGCCCGTGCGCTGGGTGACTTCTTCACGGTCGAAGACGATCTTCACCGGGCGGCGCAAAACGAAAGCGCACAGCGCGGCCAGGTGCTGGATGTACATATCCTCCCGTCCGCCGAAAGCCCCGCCTACGGTAGGCACGATCTCCCGCAGTTGATCCTCCGGCAGGTCGAGCATGTGCGCAATCTGATGCAGGTCATCGGCCGGCCACTGGCAAGAGGAGATGACCGCGATGCGGCCCTCATCGTCCACGAAACCCAAGGCGGCATCGGGCTGCAGGTAAGCGTGCTCGACGTGATGGGTGGTATAGTAGCCCTCGACAATGACGTCAGCCTGGGCGAAGGCCTGTTCCACGTCGCCACGGCGGATGACGATGTGTTTCAGGATATTGCTTTCGCGGTCCTCGTGCACCAGCGGCGCCCCCGGCTTCATCGCCTGTCGCGGGTCGTCCACCACGGGCAGGAGTTCGTATTCGACCTGCACCAGATCGCGGGCATGAGCAGCGATGCGCTCCGTCTCGGCGACGACAATGGCGATGCGGTCACCCACCCAGCGCACCTTGTCGCCTTCGGCGATCAGCACCGGCTGGTCGTGGACGTTGATGCCGTACTCGTTAACCGGCACGTCGCGGTAAGTGATCACGCGCACCACGCCGGGCACAGCCTCGGCGGCGCTGGTGTCAATCCGTTTCACCACGGCGTGCGGATGAGCGCTCCACACCACCTTGGCGTAGAGCTGGCCTTCCATGTTGAAATCCTGCGGATATTTGCGCGTGCCCCGCACCTTCTGGCGGATGTCCACACGCTGCACGCCTTGACCAACAGCTTTGAGCTGCATTGCTCGTTACCTCCCCTCTCCCATCCTCCGTGCCGCGTCCTCAATCGCGTCCACGATCTGATAGTAGCCCGTGCAGCGGCAAAGGTTGCCGGATATGCCGGCCACAATCTCATCACGAGTGGGCTGTGGGTTCACGTCCAGCAGCGCTTTAGCGGACATGATGAAGCCGGGCGTACAATAGCCACATTGCGACGCCGCGTGATCCACAAAGGCCTGCTGGATGGTGTGTAACTCGTGATCCTGCGCCACCCCTTCGATGGTCTCCACCCGGCGTCCGTGGGCCTTCATAGCCGGATAGATACACGAGGTCACGGCCACACCGTCCACCAACACGGTGCAGGCACCGCACTCCCCCTCGCCGCAGGCGATCTTGGTGCCAATGAGGCCCAGCCTCTCCCGCAGCACCTGGACCAATAAATCGCCGGGCTCAATCTCCACAGAAACCGATTTACCGTTCAAAATCATTTCCAGAAGCATCTATGCCTCCCTCGTCTTGTCAATCTCCTCCCTGACCCACCCCACGATACGCTGTGCGGCCTGAAGATGTACTTCTGCGCTACGCCGGGAATATAACTCTTGGGGCAAAGCCACTTCCGGAGTGGGATAGCGAGTGAGAATATACTCAGGGGCCAACTCGGCAGCATCATCTACCAGCGCCTCGCCACCTCCAAGCTCACGTACCAGCGAAACCAGGTTGTGAGTCCAGGGAGCCAGTTCTGCTTTCCGATGTATCCATAACGCCTTAAGCGCTTTTTCCGCGCTCTGGTGCGCGAAGAAAACCGAGGCATAGTAAATGCCATCGTCCAACAATTGTTTGGCCGTGGCAAAATCGGCTTGCGCCTGTCGCAACCAGAGTTCGGTCTCTCTTCTCACACCGGCACCCCCTCCTCAGCGATGAGTCGTATCAGGGAAATGCTCTCGCGCGCACGATCATATTCGGCCGGCGTCAACGCCAGACAATCCAGGCCTTCGAGCATGGTCCACAAGCGGTGGATAGGCGTCAAGCGGTCGGTGAACGGCACTCCCTCAAAACGCTCGGACACGATGAGCAGGTCGTAGTCGCTGCCCCGCAGCGCGTCGCCCCGGCCACGGGACCCAAACAACAGAATGACCTGGGGGTCGAACTTCTCCTTTATGGCTCGGATGAAGGTTTGGAACTGCTCCTCTTTCTGCATCCGCTGCCTCCTTATGAGCTCCCCTGAGTTCCCCCGAATTCATCTGACCCCCTGTCCCCGGAGGAACTCCAAGCAACTCAGGGGAAACTCGCAATTAGGCGACCAGTTACGGCATCGCCTTCGTCACCGCTTCCGTCAGCGCCCGCCGGACCAATACCTCGACCATGGCTTTGCGGTAATCCCGCGAGCCGCGCAGGACACTGTCGCGGGGGTTAGCGGCCTCGGCGGCCAATCGTGCCGCCCGCACAACAGCTTCGGGTGTGGGTGGCTGTCCGGCCAGGGCAGCCTCGGCTTCGCGAGCACGGAACGGAGTGGGGGCCACCGGACCGACGGCGATGCGCACTTCGCTGCACACCCCCTCCTCCAGACCCACGACCACGGCGGTATTGAGGATAGGCAAAGCCAGGGCCTTGCGGTTGGCCAGCCGCTGATATGCGCTGGCCCAGCCATCGGATAGAGGTCGGAAGCGGACGGCGGCCACCATTTGCACACAGGGGTCAATAGTGCACTCGCCGACGCCAGCATACATCTCCGCGATGGGCAGCCAGCGCCGACCGTCGGCATCCGCCACCTCCACCTCGGCCTCCAGGGCGAAGAGGGCCACCGCCCCATCGGCGGCGGGCAGGGCGTTGACCACGTTGCCCACCAGCGTGCCCACGTTGCGCGTCTGCGGACCGCCCACGCTGCCGCAAGCCAGGGCCAGCACCTCCGCCTTCTGCCGGATAAGAGGTGAGGCAGCAATGCGAGCATGAGTTACCTGACAGCCAATGGTGATGTAGCCATCGCGCTCCTCAATGGCATCCAGGCCGGGAATGCGCGTGATGTCCACCATCACTGTCGCTGCACACTGCCCACGCTGGCTTTGCAGCACGAGATCGGTGCCGCCGGCGATGATCCGCGCCTGGCCACCATGAGCAGCGAGCATCTCCAGAGCTTCCTGCACCGTCGCTGGAAACAGATAATTTTGCCACATCTTTCACGCTGTCCTTTCTCAGTGGTTTTGCACTTGCTAGATGTCGCCAATCATCACCGCTTTTTCAAAGAGTGCTTTTTGTACCAGGGAACACAAGCAAATTTTACCACACATCACGCCCGTTGTCTAATGCAACCCGCCTCAGGTGGTGTAGTTCAACCCTACAGAGGTCTGCTCCGACGTAGAAGCTGAGGGCGTGGCCATGCCCCGCCGCATTTGCGTCGGGCCACGGGCCCGACCTACTAAGACCCGTACTTAACTGCGCAGGTCGAAAACTGGTGAGGAGTTGGCGAAACTTGCCTTTTTCCGCGAGTCAGTGTATGATATAGCCCGTCAACCAAATAGCAACCCCTGTCTCCGACCCGTCCGGCCTACAGGTTAAAGACCCATGGCCGACGGGCGATAGGGTGTGGCGGGAAACGGCCACGCCTCCCGTGCTTGGAAAGGAGACTACAAATGTACGCAGTTGTGTACTCTCCTTTCCACAGTGAGGAAAGGAGGTGAGAGAGCCGACAACTGCGTTTTTTGTTCTATCAACACTACATGGTTATGAACAGCTCTAGCGGCCTCAGGGCCAGCACCACTCAACAACTGGTTCTACTTTCACACACATCAATCTTACGAGGAGGCAAACCCTATGCGTAAACTGGTACTTCTCAGCACCCTGTTAGTGGCTTTCCTTCTGACCACATCGGTCGTGGGATGCCAAGGCCAACCCACCCAGGCACCGCCTACCGCCACCACCGCTCCATCAAGCACAAGCAGCCTGACCTTGAAAATCAGCGGCAAGGTCGGCCAGGAGTTGACCCTGAGCGGAGATGATTTAGCCGCCTATGAACAAGTAGAGGTCACAACAGAGCTGAAGGACGAAACGGTCACCTTCACCGGCGTACGCATCAACGATCTCCTGTCCGCCGCGGGGGCCGAGGGCGAGACCCTATCTCTGGTGGCCGACGATGGCTACACCGGCGAGGTGAAGCTGGCCGACATCGCCGACTGCGACGAATGCATCGTGGCCATCGAAGAAGATATGCTCCGGGCCGTCCTGCCCGGTCAGCCTACCAAGGTCTGGGTGAAGAATCTGGTGGAATTACGGGTTGACTAGCCCGCTTTCCGGCGCGAAGCAAAGGAGGAGGTGAAGAAGGATGCGAAAGACTTATCTCTGGTTGGGAATGCTGGTACTGGGGGCGTTACTTCTCACGCTCATCGGCTGTGCAGGAGGCGGCGCGCCAAAGGTAGATTGGGAGATCAAAATCATCGGCGCTGTGGAAAAACCGATGACGGTGACCTATGCCGATCTGGTGAAACGACCTCAAGTCAAACTGGAGAACATTCTTATGCAGAGGTCCCAGGGCGAGGACAGCTATGATACCTGGGAAGGCCCCGCCCTGTGGCCCATTCTCGAAGAAGCGGGCATTTCTCCCAAGGCCACGGCCATCACCGCTACCGCCGCCGACGGATACGCCATACAGATTGCCCTCTCCGACATGCCCAAGGAACGCACCATCATCGCCCTCAAGCGGAACGGCGAATGGTCTGCTGAGGACAAGGAGCACGGGCCTTTACGCATCGTGGTAGATGGCCTGCCGGGCAACCACTGGATTTTTCAAGTCACTGAGATCAGGGTCGAGGAATAACGATGTAGGGGCGAACCCTTGCGGTCGCCCAGGTGGGTAAGCGCAAGACCTGCCCCTACCCCAAATTATTGAGAAGATGCGTACCGACCCTGCGGGGGATAACAGAACCCCGGCCTCACACCGAGGTCGGGGTTCTGGTTGTGTTCTTGACTCTTCGGGCTCAGAAGGACGAGATAGTGAAAACTCAGTGTACCGCAGCACTAAACACGAGATGCATAGGCTTGGAAGCTTGCAGAGATTGTGCGAAAGTACGCTCTTACCCGGGAATCGCTGTAAAACACCAGGCTGAGAATCCCGATGATGAGAGAAACCAGGTTGCCAACCACAATGTTTACTATCTGCATCACTGCCAAGTATTGAGCGGGCCTTTGCACTCCGACCGGCTCCGAGAGCAAACGAGCAGCATGGATGATCTCCAGGAGACCCAACACGAAGGGATACACGCTAATCGGAATACACAAAGCAGTCACAACACCCGATACCAATATAATCGGCAGAGCCACCGCCCACAGGAGATTCAAAATTCCGTCTACCAGGCACATAATGGCAATGGCCTGCACCATCCCCGGTTTCTGAGGATATGCGATGGAACGACCCAAAGATTGATCTCCGCTCATGGTAGTTTCCTCTCTTGGTGATTTATGAAAACAGCTAATAGACAACCTTTCTCTTGTTCTCCTGCGCTCACCTCCTCAAGACTGGTCAATCCGTCTGGACACATCGGGAACTATAGAAGGGCTTCAACCAATGCCGCCCTACCCACTCCCATGAAAACATAGAAACAGCTCTCGAACTATCCGGGGGCTGGCTCCTGCAAAAAAGCCAATCAGAGCACACATTGCTGCTCCTGATTGGCTTTTCCGGCTAGAGCGCTGACACTATTTTGTAAGGGAAGGCGTTTGTGGCGCTCTAACTACTCCGCCACCAAGAGCTACCTCGATCCCCGCTCCAACTCCTGCTGGTCGCCACCTCTTCCTCCATTATACCCCTATCCGCTCAGAATTCAATGGGTTTTTCGATCAAGTTACATAATGCTTAAGCACAGTGTATAATACTTCTTTCGAGGAATTATCCCTCTTCCCTCACGCGCAGCCGCTGCCACCTGCCCGCAAAAGTTGCCACGCCCGGACACCACTGCAAGACAACTCCACCTACAAGCCAATGTCCCCGCGCTTCCAGTGCCAATTGACCGGACCGGTCTTTCGTGCTATACTAACATAACATTATGCATTTCATAATGGCTCCGATCATCACCGCCGAGGCACAGAGGACGCCGGAAAAATATCGGCGGGGAAAACAGACGGCTTGTTTGGCTTGTTCTGGACTAGAGCCAGGCCTGGGAGGTGATCCCGTGAAATTGGAAGACTATTTTGATTTTCTATCTCCTGACGACATCCGGCTAAAAGGGCACCGCATTGGTATTGATGATGTGCTCTACTACTACCTGGAAGGGTACACACCCGAGGAGATTGCTGCCAACCTGCCCAGCCTCAGTCTGGAAGAGATTCACGCCACGATCACTTATTACCTGCACAACCAAGCCGAGGTAGATGCTTATCTCAGGCGATTAGCGACCTGGCGTGAACAGCGTTACCGGGAATGGGAAGCCAATCCCCCACCCGTTGTGCAACGCCTGCGCGCCCTTGAGACACAACGAAAGAGAAAGCAGACCGTACCCGCATGAAAGTGCGCTTTTTGCTAGACGAGACGGATACTGGTCACCTCGAACCGAACAAGTATGCCGGCTCACATCGAAACCCACTGGGCGGCTGGTGGACATCACTGGGGACTTTTCCGGGTTCGCCCGGGGACGCCGATAAGCCGCCTGGCGCAAGCGCTCTTTCTGGTCTGGGAAGCCAGCGAAGCAGAGGAATGGATAGATCAACTGGCCTGGATTCCCTTTTGATATAACTGCTGAGGACGAGGGATAAGTATGCTAACGGGGCGACCTCGATGGAGATCGCCCCGTTGTCTGTCAGAAGATCAGGGAGCGTGTTTCCTCCTCCCCTTGGGCCCAACATCTCTTGTAGGCTACTCTCTCGCACATTTTCCACCGCGCGTCAACGCTTTGAGGCGAGCACTTCATAAAGCAGGATGGGGATGAACACGTCGCGGGCGAGGAGCGAGCCGTGGTTGCCCAGGCGCTCGCCTTCCTGCACGGTGTGCATCCCGTGATCGGCGAAGAGGATGACCAGCGTGCCCGGCGGCAGGCGGTCTACGATGTCGCCCACGTAGCCGTCCACCTCGCTGATCTTCGCCTCCTCCGGCGGGGTGAGCGGGCCGTACTCGTGCCCCACATCGTCAATGCCGTGAAAGTGGACGAGCAACAGGTCGGGGACACCGGCCTCCAGCACGGCCAGGGTGTTGGCGTAGGTGTTGTCATCGGTACCGCCGTTGCCGTCCTTGTCGCCGGAGAGGACGATTTCGGCATTGCGCAGGTTGAAGGCCAGTTGCCCACCCTCCACGGCCACCCCGCGCCGCCCGGCAGCCGTGAGCTTGTCGAACAGGGTTTCGGCATCGGTCTGGCGAATGCCCCGCGTCCGAACACCGTGCACCAGTGGTGGCGCGCCGGTGAGCAGCGAGGCCGTGCTGACAGGGGTCTGAGTGGGATAAGTGGTCACGGCACACAACGGCTCACCCAGAGCAGCGATCCGGGGATTCAGCCCCTCGGCCAGAGCCTCTTGATGGCGGATGTAGCCGTAGGCATCCAGGAACAGCAACACGACGTGCTCCGCTCGCACGTCGGTGAGGACGCGCCCGGTGGCCTCCTGAGGCGCGGGCAGGCCCAGCGCCGAGGCCACGGTGGGCGCGATGTCCGTGATAGAGGCGGTGGCCTGTGCCAGCAGTTCCGGGGCAATCACGGTGACCCGCTCCGGCCGCACGGTCTCCTCGCCGATGAGCACCCGCCCATCGGCGAGCCACCAGGCGCGGTCATAGTACTTATCCCAGGCATAATCCACCCCATCCAGTGACACAGCCTCCACCGCTGGCGCGCCCTGCTCCCACAGCACGCGCTCCAAAGGCACGGCCCGCTGCCCGTCCACCTCCTCCCCAAAGTCGCCGACCAGTTGCCGCCAGGCCGCCGTGTCGAAAATGACCTCGTCGCCGCCGATGAGCAGCGTGGCCGACCACCGCGGCGATAGGACGCAGGCCGGAAGCAGGATCAACAGGATAACAAGCACAAAAGTGAAGTAATACCGATGTCGCATTCTTTTCTCCTCATCATGTAAGGTGCGACTTCGTAAGTGCGTCGCACCTTCATCGCGCCTCAATGCTTACCACATCTGTCACCCACTGACCACGCGCCAATTCCGGCAAGACCAGGGTAGTGCGTCCGCTCACCTGGGCCAGGATGGCCCCGCGCGCGGACTCGGCGTCGAACTCGGTGACCCGCCCCCGGGCATCGGTCACGACGAGGACGGTGAAATCGGGGTTGCTCAGCAGATCGGTCAGCAGCACGCCGGTGTAGCGATGGGTGTACAGTCCCTCATAAATCTGGCCGTCTAGCTCGCTCTTGTACATGGCCACGTTGCCCCGCTCGGTGACGGTAGTGGTGCGGCCACCGAGCAACAGGCGTCCCATCGAGGTGGCCTGCCCGTCAATGGTCAGTGGCGTGTCTTTGCCGACCACGATGATCCAGCGCACACCTTTCAGCCAGGTGGATTCATGCTGATTCTCGTCCTTGAAGCGCAATCCCTCCAAATACGGCACCAGCAGGGAGTGCTCGCTGACGAAGCGGCGATCAATGACCACCAATCCGCCATCCAGCGACTCCAGGGCCACTTGCTCGAAGTCGGTCACGCCATTGTCGGCCAGGAAATCGAGCAGAGGCAAAGCGGTGTCGCGCTCCTGATGGCGGTAGGGCAAAAGCTCGTTGACGAGGAAATAGGTCGGTTGGGGCACGTCGCCCAGCAGCCAAATCTGGCTTTGGAACGGTGCTTCGGCCCATTCGATGGCTCCGTGCAGGTCATGACAATCGGCACAAGAGGCGCGGGCGGCCATCTCCCTGGCGGGCAACACCTCCCACCCGGCCAAGGCGATGCCGATGAGCATGCCCAGCAGGGCAGTGAAGACGGGGATAAGCACAGTTGGTTTGTTCATCGCGAGCTCCAATTCGAATCAGCGAGTCGGCGAATCAGCGAGTCGGCGAGTCGGCGGGTCAGCGAAGGGCGGAGGCGAGGAGTTCCAGTACGTCCAGCACGGCGATGTCGCTGTCCGCGTCTCGCACTCCGTCGTCGAGCATGGTCAGGCAATAGGGACAGGCGGTGACCAGCATGTCGGCGCCGCTGGCCACGACCTGAGCCGTGCGTCGCGCGCTGATGCGCTGCGACGGCGATTCCTCCAACCACATCCGTCCCCCGCCCCCACCACAACACAGACTGCGACGGCGGTTCTCTTTTAGCTCGACGAGGGTCAGGCCGGGGATGGCCTGCAAGAGGCGACGAGGGGCGGCGTACTCGTCGTTGGCGCGACCCAGATAGCACGGGTCGTGGTAGGCGGCCTGGTGTTTCTTCCCCACTTCCGTCTCCACCAGGGACAGGCGGCCATCTCGCAGCAGTTCAGCCACGAACCGGCTGGCGTGCAGGACCTCGAAATCCGCGCCGAGGCCGGGGTACTCGTGGCGCAGGGTGTTGAAACAGTGAGGGCACAGGGTGACAATGCGCCGGAAACGCCGCGCCCGCAAGGTGGCCACGTTGTCCTCAGCCAGTTCCCGCCACAGATACTCGTGTCCCAGCCGCCGGGCGAGGTCGCCACAGCAGCGCTCGGCGGAGCCCAGGGTGGCAAATTCGACGCTGGCAGCGTGCAGGATTTTGACCAGGGCGCGGGCGGCCCGCTGATTACGTACGTCGTAGGCAGCCGCGCAACCAATCCACAACAGCACGTCGGTCTGCTCCCCCACACCCAGCACAGGCACTTCCAGCCCTGTCGCCCAATCCGCCCGCCGCGTGGCATCCAGCCCCCAGGGATTGCCGCGCACATCCAGTCCGCGAAAGACAGGCTGCAACTCGGCGGGAAATCGGCTCTGGGCCACGCGCTCTCGCCGCACCTCGACCATGGTGTGCCAGGGCTGGATGAACACGGGGCAAGCGTCCTCACAGGCCAGGCAGGCAGTGCAGGCCCACAACGCTTCGGCGCCGATGATCTCGGCCAGGGGGCGATTCCCGTCCACTGCCCGCTGACGCAGGTCCACGATGACACGCTGCGGGTCGAGGGGCTTGCCGCTGCGCGTGGCCGGGCAGGCGTCGCGACAGCGTCCGCACTCGGTGCAGGCATCCAAACCGAGCAGAAGGGGCCAGGACAGGTCATCGGCCTGCGCCGCGCCCACCCTCTCCGCCGCGTCCAGGTCCACCGCGGGGAGAGAACCCTTCGGCTCCAGGTCACGAAAGAGAACGGCCAGTGGCGCGGTGATCAAATGGCGCAGCTTGCAGAAGGGCAGCACGGCGATGATGCCCATCAGCCAGAGGTGGAGCATGGCCCACAGGACGGCGTAGAGGCCGCGCTGCGTTGCCGTGGGCACCCGGTCCGCCAGCGCGCCGACCATCCGGCTCAGCGGGGCCAGGTCAGCCCAGGGAGGATCGGCCAGAGCGACGTAGACCCCCTCGGCAGCCAGGGTCAGCACCAGAAGGACGTCCAGCAGCGCCAGGGTGAGGGTATCTTCCGTGGTGGATGGCCGGCGACGGAGGACGTAGCGCCGCAATGCGGCCAAGCCCAGCCCGACGAATCCGGCCAGCATGGACACGTCCAACGCCAGGTGGATGAGCTCGTTGGCCTTGGCGCGGGGGGTATGGGGCACGACGTAGTGAGTGAACGCACTGGCGACGAGCAAGATGATAGCTCCCCAGAAGAGCAAGACGTGCATCGTCCCCCCGTAAGCGCGGCGCAGGGTATCGGTCTGGGCCAGGACGCTGAGCAATGCCCCACCGATGCGCCGGAGCGGGCGGTCGGTGCGGCGAGCGGGTTGCCCGCTCGCCCATCGTCGCGCCATGACGATGAATCCCGCGCAGGAGATAAGCAATGCCGCGAGGAACAGAAGGTACAGCAGAGGATAGGTCACAATGGTGTGCCACAGTTCGCGGAAGAGTTGCATGGGACCCTTTCTCGCAGGGCGGGCTAAAAGCCCGCTCTACCGTGAAGGATGAACAGAGCGTATCTTCTCAATAATTTGGGGTAGGGGCAGGTCTTGCACCTGCCCGCCTGGGCGACCGCAAGGGTTCGCCCCTACATTTTGAGAAGATACAACAGGGCGATGATCAGCGCCACCAACAGCCCCAGGGCGAGCCAATCGCTGAGAGTGGCCCGCGCCTGGCGTAAGAAGGTGCGAGTGCGATACTTGCCGAAGCAGCGCCCCTCCATGGAGACGGCCAGGGCGTCCACCTTGCTCAGGGCCGAGACGAGCAGCGGCAGGAACAACTGCCGGGCCAGGGTCAGAAAGCGGCGGGGCGAGCGCACGTCGTAGCGCATACCGCGAGCCAGTTGGGCCTGGTACACCACATTGCCCTCCACCTCGAAAATGGGGGCCATGCGCAGGGCGGTGATCAGAGCAAACCCATAGCGATAGGGCAGCCCGACGCGCATCAGGGCATACACCAGGGCGCTGGGTTCGGTGGTGAGCACGAACAGCATACTGAGCAGAATCAACGTCAGAAAGCGCCCGCCAACATAGATTCCCGAGACCAGTCCCGCGGTGGTGACGGGTCCATACCCCGCACCCAGAGGCAGCAGATAAAACAACACCGGCCCCTCGCGGATGAAGACAGCCTGGATGGCGAACAACAAGCCCGCCGTGCCCAGCAGAAAGCGAAGGCCACGCACATCACGGCGCAGGCTGAGGTCCGCCAGAGGAAAAGACATAAGGGTCACACCCAGGCTGAAAAGCACCCACCACGGACTGGGCACGAGGAACAGGGCCAGACTACCGACGACGAGCCAGGCCAGTTTCACCAGGGGGTGCAGGCGGTGGAGCCAGGAGTTTTTGGGTTGGTAGGTGATTTTGGGTTTGATGGACATGGCAAGGGAGCGAATCAGCGAATCAGCGAGTCAGCGAGTCGGCGAATCAGCGAGTCAGCGAGTCAGCGAGTGAGCGAGTCGGGCAGGTAATCGTCGTAGCCCATTTCGGCCAACTGGACGAAGGCCGGCCCGGTCGGTGCATCCACGATCACGTGCCCGCTGTTGAGAAAAACCAGGCGATCGGCGTAGCGAGCAGTGGTCTCCGGGTCGTGTGTCACCGATACCACGGTGCTTTTCCGTCGCGTCTGCACCTTGAGCAAATCCATGATAAAGGCCGCGTTCCGTGGGTCCTGTCCGATGAGCACCTCGTCAAGCAGGATCAGGCGTGGATCGTAGCTCAACACGGACACCAGGTTCAGGCGGCGTTTCTCGCCGTAGCTCAGCCGGTAGGGGTGAACATGGCGATAAGGCAACAGTCCACTCTGCTCCAGCAACGACGTCACCCGCGCCTCCGTCGTCGCGTCCAGCAGGCCGAAGTTGCGCAGGGCGAACGTGGCCTCGGCCCACACGCTATCGGCGAAAAGCTGGTGATCGGGGTTCTGGAACACAAAGCCCACCTGCCGGGCCAGCTCCGAGACAGGCGTGTGCCGCGTATCCCGGTCCAGGACCATCACCTGCCCCGCCTGTGGACGCAGCAGCCCCAGCAGAGAGCGCAGCAGAGTAGTCTTGCCAGAGCCGTTATCGCCCATCACAGCCACGAACTGCCCGGCCTTTAAGTCCAGCGTCACGTCGTGTAGGACAGGCGCATCCCCATACGCGAAGGTCAGTCCTCGGACGGAGACAACCATTTCCCCCAGTTCCCCCGAGTTCCCTGGAGCTCCCTGAGGGGTATCAGGGGGACTCGGGGGAACTGGAGGAGCTCCCTCCCCTACAATCCTCCCCTCCTCCATCAGAAGAAAGCGGGGATTGAATTGCCGCAGGTAACTGGTCTTGTGCTCAATGACGATGACGGTGATGTCGGCCTTCTGCCGAATGTGCTCGATGACCTTGAACACTTCGGCAGTAGCCGGTGGGTCCAGATTAGAGGTGGGCTCGTCGAAGATGAGCACCTGCGGTTTGGCGGCCATCATGGCCGCGATGGCTACTTTTTGCTTTTCCCCGCCGGACAGGGTGGCCAGGGAGCGGTGTCGCAGGTGCTCCGCGCCGACGATGCTCAAGGCCCAGTTCATGCGGCGGACAATCTCCTCGCCCGGCAGGCAACGATTCTCCAGGCCGAAAGCCACCTCGTCGGCCACGGTGAGGGTGCAGAACTGAGCCTCGGGATTCTGCTGCACCAGGCCCACGATCTCCGCCACGTCGTATACCGGGGCCTGGCGCGCGTCCAGACCGTCCACGAGCACCGTGCCCGTGACCTCCCCGGCGTACTGGTGGAAAAGGTAACCGCCCAGGGCCAGAGCCAGCGTGGATTTGCCACAGCCGCTGGGACCGGTGATAGCCACAAATTCGCCCGGCGCGATGTCCAGATTAATATCGCGCAGGGCGTAGCGGTCACTACCCTGAAAGCGGAAACTGAGATTGCGTACCTTGATCATTGCACATCGTAGGGGCAAACCCTTGCGGTTGCCCCAATGCAGGGGCAAACCCTTGCGGTTGCCCCAGATAGGGTAAGGGCAAGCCTTACCCCTACACGGTGACGATTAACGAACCTCAATCTCGACGACGTTAGTCAACCACACGCGACCATCATCACGGGCCACAGCGAAGGCGATGCCCTGTTCGGTGGTGAAATTGAACAGGCGGATATGCTCGTCGGCCAATACCTCATCCAGAGGCAAGGTCGCCTCTTGCCCCTCTTCGCTTTTGAGCACCACCGTGGTCGCTGTGTCCTGAGGCCGCATCGCCTCCAAAACCTGTCCCAGGGCCACACCCTGGTATTTGCGGACGCCGTAGCCCAGGTCCAGGCGGGCGTTGTCCATCTCGAACTGCCACTCATCGGGGTTGTAGGGATAGGCGTTGTGTAGCGCGCCACGCACCTCGACAACCGCCTGCGCCACCACCTGAATCTCCATCACGTTACGCACCCAGGCTTTGCTATTGCTCGCGCCAGCGATGCGATAGCTGGTCTGCTGTCCGCTGCCGGTGTGAGCCAGAATCAGGCGCTCGTTGCTCTGCACCTCTGTCATCGAGATGAAGAAGTCATAGCCGTCGGTGGCTTTGACCAACACCGCCGAGGCGTTGGCCCGTGGTCGCGCGCGGGCGACAATCTCCCGCAGAGGCACGCCCGTGTAAGTGCCAATCAGCCCGGGCAGATTACGTTCCTCGATAGTGATGGTCGGCATCTCATCGGTCAGCACATAATCGTAGGGGGCCTCCACCTCGCCGCTGATGCGCACGACCGGCGGCCCCTGCAGCCTGAGGTACAGATACCCCCCCGCTCCCAGCGTCAAAACGATGGCCGCGGTCAAAAACGTCGCATAACCCCAACGGCCCATCGGCTGGGTCGCCTGCTCCTGAATTACCCCGGCCCGCCCCAGCGCCCCCAAAAGCGCCCGTCCAAGCAGCCCGGCCAGGAGCACACCCGAGGCGAAGGCAACACCCCCTACCAGCAACATGGCGCCCATGGCCAGCATATCGGCGGGGACGGCGGCAAAAAGCTGGAAAACGAACACGTTGGAGGCGCTGGCCAGCCCTCCTGCCAGACAATAAGCGGTGGTCATCGCCCTGGGACGGCGGGCCCGCTGAAAGGGCAGCAACGCCAGGTCCACCAGAATGCCGGCCACGACGTCAATGAGCACCACCAGCACCCCGTGCGTATTGCCCGACAAGAACTCGACACCCCCCTTGAGCAGCCCGGTGATCGTGCCCGTGCCCTGCTTCCGGGTGATCCCCACGGCCAAAACCAGCCACAGCACGTGCAATCCAGCGGCCCACTGAGTGGTGCCCGCAAAGCCCAACCAGGCCTGAAAGAAATCGCCGATGGCGTTGACGTAGGTACTGACCACGCCTCCCAAAGCCGCCAGCACGGCCATGGTCAGCAAATCGCGGGTGGAGAAATAATAGCGAGATTTCGTCATGGTGTCCCTTCCATGCATTTGATGCCGCAGAACAAAGCAACGAAAACGGCCAACGCTTGGTGAGAAGACGTTGGCCGTTCAAAGACAACTTCCAGCGCCAGCATCTCCTTTCCAAGCACGGGGGGCGTGGACGTTTCCATCCACACCTTTGGGCGACCGGGCCACGGTCACCACTGCGGCCATGCGCCATGGGCTTTGTCCTGAGTGAGTCGAAGGACCTGTCCTGAGTGAGTCGAAGGACCTATTACCAGCCGGTAGGTCACATGGCTCGGAGAAGTGGCTATTTTGTTGACAATATTCTACTCCAACTCGCAGAGAAAGGCAAATAGAAAAACAAACGCGCAGTAGAAAGATTCCACTGCGCGCGTATGCATCCACTGAAGCTGAGACGTTGCGGTCTCAGTGACGTTTAGTAGCGCTGTCGTCCGCCGCCCCGCCCGCCGCGATGATCCCTGCGGGGTCGGGCTTCGGCAACGGTGATCTGTCGGTCATCCAACATCGTACCGTTGAGCTGGGTGATCGCCGACTGGGCAGCAGCTTCCGTCGCCATTTCGACAAAGCCAAAGCCCTTCGAGCGACCGCTCATCCGGTCGGTGATGATGTTGACCGAATCCACGTCACCGATGGCGGAAAACAAGTCCCTCAGTGTGTCTTCGGTGGTGTTGTAGCTGAGATTACCTACGTACAATTTCTTCGTCATGAGGCCTCCTCCGTGTCAGGACGCACCCGGCTCTCCACCGGGCCTTCCATGGGAGTCAACCCCTGCTTAAGCCAAAGCCGGCAGGGGTTGACTCAGCCGTTTCAACAGGTTACAGCCTAACCACCTGGGTTGCCTGCAATCCCTTGGGCCCGCGTTCAATGGTGAACTCGACGGTCTGGCCCTCTTCGAGCGTGCGGTATCCCTCGGCCTGGATGGCGGTGTGATGAACGAAAACGTCCTCACCACCCTCGCGCGAGATGAAACCGTAGCCCTTGGCTCCGTTGAACCACTTGACGGTTCCAACAACTCTTTCAGTCACGGTCGGATCTCCTTTCCTCAAAGATTATAGGTCAGAAGTGCTACCCGACCGTCCAAACAAAAACCGCCCAGTCTACGTAAGGCTGGGCGGTTCTACTCTCAGCCGGCTCAGGAACTTACTTCAACCTACAAATAGCAGTATACAGTATATATGATAAATTGTCAAATCAGGTTTTCGGGCCGTTGACAAAGACTGTCCGTTTTCACACAATTGTGTTATAATGGAGAAATGACCAGAATTGAGCAGGGACTCACACTCTGCTAATTCATCCCCTGAGGTGAGCTGATAAAGCATGATCGCGCCAATGATCACTAAGGTCCTCCTACCCCAACTACCTCGCGGTCTGTTAAGACGCCCGCGCCTGGTGGAATTCTTGCACGCTTCTGTGGATTACAAGCTCATTCTCCTCTCGGCAACTGCCGGCTACGGCAAGACCACCTTGCTTACCGAGTTCGCTCACGATACCGACCTCCCGGTCTGCTGGTACGCCTTAGCCCCCTCTGATAGTGACCCCCGCGTCTTCATCGAGCACTTCATCGCCTCTATCGCGCACCGCTTCCCCCATTTCGGAGAGGAAAGCCGGACGGCACTGCGCAATACCACCCGCTTTGACGAAGAGGGAATGTACCCTCTCATCACTGCCATAGTCAACGAAATCTACCAGACAGTGCCAGAATACTTTATTATCGTCCTGGACGACTATCACATGGTAGAGACCAGCTCCGCAGTCAACGACTTCCTCAACGCTTTGCTGGCTCACACGCCTGAGAACTGCCACCTCATCATTTCCAGTCGGACCGTGCCTGGCGGGCTTTCGCTGGTGCGCCTCACTGCCCGGCAGCAGATGATCGGTCTGGGTACTCAAGACCTGCGCTTCACCGGTGAAGAGATACAGGCCCTGATCAGACAAAACTACAACCTCGATCTGCCCCTTGAAAAGGCCGAGCAGCTCGCCCGGCACTCCGATGGCTGGATCACCGGCATCTTGCTTTCCGCGCAAGCGGGATGGGAACAACTCCTGACCAATATCGCGCAGATGACGCGAGCTGACAGCCAGGTATACGAATACCTGACCAGCGAGGTCTTTGCCCAGCAACCGCCCGAGATACAGGACTTCCTGCTCGCCACATCCATTCTCAAGGAATTGAACCCCATTCTGTGCAACGGTCTACTAAACATACCCAACTCCGAGGAAATGCTCGATTTTCTCGTCGAACGCAATCTGTTCATCATCAGGTTAGAGGGTCGTGAGCGCTGGTATCGCTACCACCATCTTTTCCAGGAGTTCCTCCAAACCAGACTTCGCCAACAAGACAAAGCGCGTTTCTACGAGTTGCACCACCGAGCCGGACAGCTATTGGAACAAAGAGAGGCCTGGGAAGAGTGCATCACCCACTATCTGGAAGCCCAGGCCTGGACTGAAGCAGCTCGAGTCATCGAAACCATCGCCCCAGAAGCCTATCAATCCGGTCGTTGGAACACACTCCTCTCCTGGATAAATGCCCTGCCCGCTGAACTGCTCACCGCCAAGCCAACCTTGCGCCTGCACCGGGCTGCTGCTCAGACCAAGTTAGGCAAGCGGGACGAGGCACTCTTGGACTACGAACAAGCCCGCGTCGACTTTACGAACCAAGATAACAAAGAAGGAATGGCACGCGCCTTAGTAGGGCAAGGTAACATCTACCGGCTGCAAGGTCGGTATCAAGAGGCTATTAGAACTTGCGAGAAAATATTGGCTATTGAAGTCAATGATGAGAATATAGTTGCCCAAGCCTATAGATACATCGGAATCTGTCATCGTCATCAGGGACAGATCGCTCGCTACCTTCACTATCAACAGAAGGCGTTAACACTTTTCCAAAGATCCGGCGCTCAGGCCGAGGTAGCTAACCTGCACCTAGACCTGGGTATCGCTTATAGCGAAGCCGGTGATCTTGCTACCTCGTCAAAGCACCTACACGAAGCTCAGCGCTATTGGAAAGTACTGCATAATACGGGCGAGTTAGCTGGCACACTAAACAGCCTGGGGGTCAACCAACATTATAGTGGAGAATTGATCGCAGCCTTGGACACCCTACAGGAGGCACTGAGCACAGCCCGTCAGGCCGGCTACCGACGGATTGAAGGATACGCACTGGTCAGCCTGGGCGACGTGTACCGTGATCTAGGTAAAACTGCTCAAGCCCTGGAGGCCTATGAGGCAGGTCTGCAAATAGCCGAAGACATGAAAGAGGGATTCCTCCTGGTCTATACCCTAAGCGCGCTGAGCGAGGTCCATCGTCTACTCAAACAGTACGAACAGGCAACTGAGCGGGGTCTCAAGGCCCTGGAATTGGCTACCCGGCATTCATCTCCGTATGAACTGGGCATATGCCTCACCTCCTTGGGAATCAACAGCTACGAGCAAGGGGATCACACCTCTGCCCGCCAATATCTCAGCGAGGCTCTCAAGCATCTGCAGCAATGCGGTATGCTGAGGGATTTGGCTCGTGTCCACTTTCATTTGGCCCAATTAGCCTTTCTAGAAGGAGACAAAGAGCAGAGCACCACTCACCTGAATACAGCTCTGGACCTGGCCGATCAGTTAGGATATATTCAATTCCTCGTCGCCGATGGAACCCAGACACTGCCCCTGCTGGAAACGGCAATCAGTGGTCCAACACCCGATCCCCGCGCCAGGGAACTATTGACCCAGGTCAAAAAGCTGAATCAACTCAAAGCCCGGCTGGAAACTGGTCCCGCTGTGTCAGCAGAGCCCACCTTACCCCGCCTCCAAGTATACGCTTTGGGACAACAACAGGTCCTCCTCAACGAGCAGCCTGTCTCCCGCTGGCTGGGAGCCCAGACCCAGGAATTCTTCTATTACTTCCTGAGCCATCCAGAGGGCTTTCTCAAAGAGCAAATCGGCGAGGTCTTCTGGCCAGAGCGCTCCCCGGCAAGGATGCACAGCGCCTTTCATGCCACCCTCTTTCGCCTGCGCAAGGTGCTTTTCCCCGAGTGCGTGATCCTGATTAACGAGCGCTACCGCCTTAACCCGGAAATTGATTTGTGGTACGACGTCCGGGAGTTTGAGCGTTTGTTGGATGAAGCGGAGAAACGCCAACTTGACCCCACGACAGCTCAACTCTATCAGGACGCAGTAGACCTATACAAAGGTGACTATCTGACGCAGTTCTATTCCGAGTGGTGCATACCCATTCGCGAACGACTCCGAGAACGGTATCTGATAGCCATTGATACCCTGGTCAGTTTCTACACCCAGCAAGGGCGATTCGACCAAGCCATCGCCCTCTGCCAACGGGCACTGACCATTGACCCCTACCGCGAAGCCTTATACCGTCATCTCATGGAATGCGCGGCCCTGGCCGGAGACCGAGCGGCCGCCATCCGCTACTATCAGCAATGTGTGAAAATGCTGGAAGAAGAGATGGGCGTCGCCCCCATGCCGGAAACCCAGGCCCTCTACGAGCAAATAATCACCCGCTAACCTTCTACTCCGATGCGCAAAAAATACCTCCCTCCCTTGAAGACAGGCAGGCGCGGTTTCTTACCGCGCAACCCCATTCCTGCGCGGACAGGCTTCTAGCCTGCCCTACTCACCCCGTAGGGCAGGTTGGGCTCGGCTGAGACGATCAATCTGAGGCACCGCCAGAGCCTTCTTCAGCAACGAGCCAGCTCTATCATTCGCAGCAAAGAGGCCCTACCTGCCGTCTCGATCGGCAAGTGGCGTAGGCCTTCCAGCCTGCATGGACAGGCTAGAAAGCCTGTCCTACGGTTCGTCCGGCGGGGAGGCGGCTCCTCGGACTTTCCCCACGGTGACAGCGATCGGGAGATGTTCGAATCCTCTAGCTACCGGACGGTTTTGGTAGTCGAAGGATGCGGGACTCGGTCTTGCGTCATCCTTCGACTACGTTCGTCCCTCCGCTGCCGCTTCGGGACTCACTCCGCTCAGGATGACTACTGCAACAGCCCTGCTCTAGATACCGTG